>CAYIWI010000030.1:0-8496 GCA_964367065.1 uncultured Gammaproteobacteria bacterium | reverse complement strand
AAACAAAACCTCTTGCGACGGTTGCGGATCTCGTAAAAGAAGGCAAAGCGAACGGCTTTGTGACCCAGGACGATATCCTGTTCCTTTTCCCCAAACCGGAAGATCATATCGGGGAACTTGACCAATTGTATAACAAGCTCATCCGAGCCGGCATCGACGTATTTGAAACCACATCCTTGGATGTTGAGAAAGAAGCCAGCAAAAGTATAGCCGACTTGGAAAAAGAGATTGAAGCGCTGGTGCGTGCGTCTGCCGAGGGCGTGTCGGATCCGGTGCGCATGTATCTTAAGGAAATCGGCCGGGTCCCGCTTCTGACGTTTCCCGAGGAAATATCCCTGGCCAAGCGCTACGAAAAAGGCGACAAGAAAGCCAAAAAAAAGCTCACAGAGAGTAACCTTCGGCTGGTTGTTTCCATTGCCAAAAAGTACATCGGCCGGGGCATGAGCCTTTTGGACCTGATTCAGGAAGGAAACCAGGGACTTATCCGGGCGGTGGAAAAATACGACTGGCGCAAAGGCTACAAGTTTTCTACCTATGCCACGTGGTGGATCCGGCAAGCCATCACCCGCGCCATTGCCGATCAGGCCCGCACTATCCGTATCCCGGTCCACATGGTCGAGACGATCAACCGGTTCGTGCGGGCGTCGCGCCGGCTCATGCAGGATCTCGGAAGGGAACCCGCGCCGGAAGAAATTGCCAAGGTGATGGAAGTGGATGTCACCAAGGTTCGGGAGATTATGAAGGTCTCTCAGGAACCCACCAGCCTTGAAACACCGGTAGGCGACGAAGAAGACAGCCATTTAGGCGACTTTATTTCCGATCCGGGACCCACCCCATACGATCAAACCTCGCGACAACTTCTTAAAGAGCACATGGAAGAAGTGCTTACGACGCTTTCGGACCGGGAGAAAAAAGTCCTTATCCTTCGCTTTGGGCTTGAAGACGGCAGACCCCGGACGCTTGAGGAAGTAGGCGTGCAGTTTGGCGTCACCCGCGAGCGCATCCGGCAGATTGAGGCGAAGGCGCTGAGAAAGTTAAGACACCCCAGCCGAAGTAAAAAGTTGAAAGATTACCTGGAATAAAAATCCACGCTCCATGCAGGTCCGGCTGGTGATATGATAAGAGAGTATGGTCCTGCCCGATACGGAACTGCAGAAATTAATTGTTGAAAGTAACCTTGCAGACGCAAAGACGCTTTCGGAAACCATTGATTTTGCCAAAAGCGCGCGCGCGTCCTTGGCAGCTGCCATGGTGGAGAAAGGGGTAATCTCCGATGAGCAGCTTGGGAAATTAGTCGCCGGCTTTTTGAACGTTCCCTTTATTTCCCTTTCGCAAATTTCTATCCCGGAAGATGTGTTTCAGATTATTCCGGAACGGATCGCGCGTAAACAAAAGACCATAGCGTTCGCCCGAGACGCGGAGAGTGTGAAAATAGCAACCGTTGATCCAGCGCAAAAACTGTTGTTTGCCATGGTGGAGAAAAAATTAGGCGTGCCATCTACTGTGTACTACGCGACCGAACGGGATATTGAAAATAGCCTGCAGGTCTATAAAAAAATCCTGCAGAAGACTATCGATGAATTGCTCAAAGAAGATATACGAAAAGCGACCAGTCTCATGCTTGAGGATCCGCCGGTGGCAAAAATCGTCGACGTACTGATTGAGGCTGCGTATCAAGATAAGGCGTCGGATATCCACATCGAGCCGGAAGAGCACCATTCGCTTATTCGGTTTCGCATTGACGGCATTCTGCATGATGTGCTGCGCGTGCCCAAAACGTTACACGACCGCATTGCGACGCGCATCAAAGTGTTGTCCGGTTTGCGCACGGATGAGCATTTAAGCGCCCAGGACGGCAAGATGCGGATGGCGTTGGAAGAGGAAAATCTTGATATCCGCGTCTCCATCATTCCGATTGTCGAGGGAGAAAAAACCGTGCTTCGGCTGCTGTCTTCCCGATCCCGGCAGTTTACGTTGGCGGATTTGGGGATGAGTGAAAAAGATCTCCAAAAAGTGACGAACGCGATGAATAAATCTTACGGCATGATTTTATCCACTGGCCCTACCGGGTGCGGAAAAACCACCACCATTTACTCGATTCTTAAAATCTTAAATACCCGCGAAAAAAACATCACCGCCATTGAAGATCCGGTGGAGTACCGCATTAAAGGAGCCAATCAGGTACAGGTGAATCCCAAGACCAATCTCACGTTTGCCAACGGGCTGCGCTCGATATTACGGCAGGACCCCAACATCATTTTCGTCGGGGAGATCCGTGACAGCGAAACCGCTGGCATTGCCGTGAACGCGGCGCTTACGGGCCACCTGGTGCTTTCAACACTGCACACGAACGATGCGGCCACAGCCATCCCGCGTCTCATTGACATGAAAGTTGAGCCGTTCTTAGTTGCCTCCACAGTCAACGTGATCGTGGCACAGCGGTTAGTGCGCAAGATTTGCGATATGTGCAAAACCACGACGGTGCTCACCAAAGAGGAATTGGCCAAACACTTCCCCAAGGAAACGCTGGATAAATACATCACCGGCCCTGAGCTTACTTCCTATAAAGGAAAAGGGTGCAAGATATGTCATTTTACGGGGTATAGCGGCCGGTGGGGTGTGTTTGAGGTGTTGGAGGTAAGCAAGGACATTCGACAGCTGATTACCGAACGCACAGATGCGGATGTCATAGCCCGGGCAGCCATAAAAGAAGGAATGTCCACAATGGTGGATGATGGGTTAACCAAGGTAACCAAAGGCGTGACGACCATAGAAGAAGTCATTCGGGTGACCAAGGTTGAATTTTTATGAAACCGGAAACCGCGACCATTTCCAACAGCGAGAAAATAGGCCTAATCAGCAATTTGTCTACCATGTTGGGAGCGGGTATTCCGATTTTGGAAGTCGTCAATTCACTTTTGGAAGATGCGAAGGGGGGCACGAAACATATTCTGGAGATGCTGCGGGATGATCTGTCGCAAGGGAAACAACTGTATATCACGTTTGGCAAATTTCCCCTGGTTTTTGATAAGGTAACGGTCAACGTGATCAAAGCATCCGAAGAGGCGGGTACGTTGGACGTAACCTTACGGGACTTGCGCGAGAACATCCGCAAGGAAATAGAGTTTACCGACAAGATTAAATCCTCTCTGCTGTATCCCGTGTTTATTGTGACTGTTTTCTTTGCGGTATTTTTAGTCATTTTATTGGTGGTTGTTCCTAAAATTGCCACGGTGTTTGTCCGGTTGCGTACGGAGTTGCCCATCCCGACGCGGCTCCTCATTTTCCTGTCCAACGTTTTGCTAAATTATACCAGTGCAATCATTGTCGGAAGTGCGCTGCTGATGGTACTCTTGGTTTTTTTATACAGAGAGAAACGCGGACTGCTGTTTCGCATTTTTTTTTCCTTTCCGCTCATATCCAACCTGGTGCATGAAATAGACTTAACGCGTTTCTCGCGCAGCATGTATCTGCTGTTATACTCGGGAATTCCCATTACGTTGGCACTGGAGTTAGCCAGCGACGTGGTGATACAGGGTAAGACGAGAACATTGATTTTGCATGCCAGGGAGATGCTGCTGGCTGGGAAAAAACTGTCGGAAAGTCTGCGCGCTTCTCGGGGACGTGTTCCGATGCTCATGATTAAGCTGATCGAGGCCGGGGAGCGTACCGGATCTCTGGACCGGTCGATGCAGGATGTCTCCGAGTACTACGATTATCAGGTGAGCAATATGCTCAAGACCGTGATCGCGCTGTTGGAGCCGGTGATGCTGGTATTGGTGGGCGTCGTGATCGGCGGGATGATGGTGGCGATTGTTGCTCCTATTTACGGTTTGATCGGTAAAGTGGGAGTGAGGTGATATGCGCAGTCTCCAATCGGGTTTTGTGTTCTCCGAACTCGTGATTGCCATCGGTGTTATCGCCATTCTGGCGGGGTTTGCGACCGTCAACTTGTTGGGTACACAGCACAAAAGTGAGCTTTCCGGTGTCGTGGATACGCTGCTGGCGGATGTGCGTCAGCAGCAGACGCAGGCCATGGCCGGAGCCGCGGCGGGATCAGGCGGGGCGACCAGCTACGGCATCTATTTTGAACCAAGCAGATACACCCTATTTTCCGGTCCATCGTTTGATCCGGGGAACCCAGAGAATCAGGTTATCAATTTGCCTGCCACCGCGCAGTTTACCAACGTTACGGTTCCCAACGGGTCCGTGGCGTTTGCCGAAGGCAGCGGAGCGTTCACCAATTTTGCTACAGGTCAAGACAGCCTCACGGTACGCGAGGAGAACAGCGGGCAGCAGAAAACACTTCGATTTAATGCACTCGGCGTGGTGATAAGCATAGAGTGAAATATGCGAACGATTTTTTTCCAGCGAAGACGGGCCGGGCAATCGCTTGTTGAGCTTTTGGTAGCCATTGCGGTTGCTGCTGTGATGTTGCCGGCAATCATTACGGGTGTTGTTGCTTCCCGTGAAGGAAAGATTCAGCAGCGGGAGCGGCTTTCTGCTACCGCGCTTCTTCGGGAAGGAGAGGAAGCCGTGCGGACGGTACGCGAGGGCAGCTGGACCGCATTTGCCGTCAACGGCACGTTTCACCCGGTGGTTTCCGGCGGCACATGGATATTGGCATCTGGATCGGAGACCGTGGACCAATTTACCCGGAGTATTGTAATCAGCGATGTCTATCGGGATGCGTTGGGCGCAGTGACGAGCTCTGGCGGAACGATGGATCCGTCCACCAAGCAAGTGGTCACTACCGTGGCATGGAATGCGATATTTCCTTCAAGCGTTTCCGGTACTTCGTACCTGACTCGTTATAGCAACGCGACCTATATTCAGACGTCAGAGGCTGATTTTTTTGCCGGAACAGTGAGCAATGCCGTGATCACTAATACCGCCGGAGGAGAAGTGACATTGGGGGCAGGCGGAAGAGGAGACTGGTGTGCACCCAATCTTTCGATTGCCGCCTTGGATTTGCCCAAACAGGGGGTGGCCAATACAATCTGGGCGGTTCCCGGGCACATATCGGCAGGGACAGGAGAAAATGCCTCTGGCGTTTCCTATGCGCACGTGACCGTGTCAGACACCATTCCGCCGGTGGCAACCGTGGACGGCACGTTTGACGGGTATAAGACCAATGCCATTTGGACGGATGCCAGCTATACCTACATCGCAACGGACAATAACTTTAAAGAGGTGGTGATTCTGGGTATTTCCGGAACCCCTGCCGAGACGGGATACTTTAATGCACCGGGCAACGGGAACGGGCAGGGGGTATTTGTATCAGGGGCGACCGGGTATGTGACATCGGCAAGCACGCTCTACACGTTTGACGCCTCGGGCACCACTGGATCCCGGCCGCTGTTAGGTAGCATCGGCCTCGTTGGCCCGGGCAAGGCGGTGCGGGTGGTGGGCTCGTATGCATATGTGGTGATTGATTCACCGGCAACGCAGCTGCAAATTATCGACGTCTCCAATCCCCAAAGCCCGGCGGCCGTGGGACAAGCGCAGGTGGCCGGCGGAAGCGGAAGGGACGTGTTTGTGAACACCACGGGAACCAGGGTATATCTTGTGACGGAATCCTCTGCTTCGCAAACAGAGCTGTTTATTGTGGACATTTCCATAAAGACAGGCAATGCCCCTGTTGTGGGAACCTACGACACGCAGGGGATGAACCCCAAAGGAATAACCGTGGTGACTGGCAACAAGGTGATTGTCGTCGGTACCGGCGCGGAGGAATATCAGGTCGTTAATATCACCGATGAAACAAACCCGGCGCGTTGCGGCGGATTATCGATCGATAGCGGCATCAATGGGGTGGCTTCCGTCCAGGAAGCGGATGGAGACGCATACTCTTACAGCATTACCGGAGATGCCACGAGCGAACTGAAAATCATTGAAGGCGGACCGGGCGGGAAATATTCTCAATCAGGCATATTTGAGTCAGCTACATTTGATGCCACCGCCTCCGCGGCGTTTAACCGCCTGGACTTTACTGCCACGGCGCCTCCCCAGACTGGCGTTACCGTGCAGATAGCAGGAGCAGATCCCGTGAACGGAAGTTGCCAGGATGCGGTATTCCAGTATGTCGGTCCCGACGGGACCGCTGGAAGTTTTTTTACCGCCGGAGGGCAAATTCCTTTATCGAGTACGGGCACGGGATACAAAAATCCGGCGCGGTGCTGGCGCTATAAGGTGACTCTCTCTACCAATGATTTTTCTCAGACACCGATTTTTTACGATATCACCGTCAATTATTCGCCATGAGAAGCACAAAGACTTCAACGCGTGGGTTTACGTTAATCGAACTGCTGTTGTATGTGGGGATACTTTCGTTGTTTTTGGTGGTTCTGACGGATATGTTCGGGGGAGCGATTGACGTGCAGTTGGAATCACAAAGTTCCGGAGCCGTGGAGCAAGACGGGCGGTATATCCTGCAACGCGTGGCGTATGATGTGGGACAGGCCCGGGAGATGACCGTACCTGCAGCCATCGGAGAGCAAACTGCTACGCTGCAGATGCGCGTAAATGGACAATTCACTACCTATGATCTGACCGGAACAGACTTGAGGATCACGGATGCATTGGGTAGTAGTCTGGCCAACAGCGCACTCACGCAAATTTCCAATCTTGCGTTTTTACGGTTGGGAAATGTCGGCGGGAAAGCCGCGATCCAGGTACGGTTTACCGTGACGAGTAAAACAGTCCGTGCTGCGGGTCCAACGGCGCGGAATTTTCAGACAACGATAGGCTTGCGATGAACCATCACGCGATCAGTCGAAAAACAAAAGAAGGCGGTCAGGCGCTGGTGGTGCTCTTGGTATTTGTGATTATGGCGATGACGTTAATTTCCGCTGCAGTAAGTGTGGTACTGATAAATTCCCAAGCCGCGTCCAGCGTGGAGCAGGGAGAGATGGCCCGGGCGGCGGCAGACAGTGGCATTGAAGAGGCACTGTTGCGCCTTGTGCGGGACCCGGGTTATGCCGGCGGGATCTTGACCGTGGGGACAGGGAGTGTCACAGTAGGAGTATCGGGGATAAACCCCAAAACAGTCATGGCGCAAGGCCGGTGGGGCACGTATGTCCGCACCCAGCAAGCGGTGGTCAACGTCGCCAATAACCAAGTAACGGCTTTGTCTTGGCAGGAGGTACACTAATGTTTGGTGCTCAATCTTCATGGAAAGTTGTGTACGTGGATCGCAATCGGTTGCAATTTGATGCGACTGATACGGGTAGCATTGTGTCCATAGACGTGCCGCCGACACTGGTGAGAGATATATCGGTGATTGATCGCGCGGGCCTGGAAAAATTGATCCTAACCTTTTTGTCCGGAAAAAAAACTGGTGCCGGCCGGGCCGCCGTGGTGTTGGCAGAGTCCATGTGTTTTTTTACCGTGATTCACCCGGCAGATGACATGCAAAAAGAGGCGGCGATGCAACAATTTTTTGATACGGTGCCCTTCGTTTCCGTTTTAAAAAAGGTGTATCCGCAGGAGAATGGCCTCCTGTTGACTGCGTCCAACCGGGAATTTGTTGAAACACTGTTGAGTATATTGGCCCGTGCGGGATTTGACGTTGCATGCGTCCTTCCGGCTTCGGTCCTGGGACAGATGGGGAGCAGGCGATGGCTGGATGGGCAGATGAGTGCCTATGTGCGGAAAAATATGCCGTATTTGCGCGGGTTAACCATGGATGTCGGGGAACAGGCGGGCCTAGCAACGGGAAGGGCAGAGATGGAAGGACCCAAGCAGACGCGTCCCTGGCTGGTGATGACGTTTGTGGGGTTGGTGATTCTTCTTATTATCCTTGTGTTTATGCGTTCTCTCTTCAAATTTATCTGAAGAACAAGGGGAGTATTGACAATGCCATAGAAATTGATCTAAGCTGGTAACAGAAGGAGCTGCCCTATGAAAAAACAACACGGTTTTACTCTCATTGAGTTGTTGGTCGTGATCGGAATTCTTGCGGTGCTCCTTTCGATTGTGTTGATTGCGATAAATCCGGCGCGGCAATTTGCACTCGCGAATAATACGAAGCGCGCCAGTGATACGAATGCGATATTAAACGCGATCAACCAGTATTCAGCGGATAACCGCGGTGCGCTGCCGGCAGGGATAACGACGACCGCACAAAACATCAGCAACACTGCTGCGAACCTGTGTACCGCACTGGCGACGACGTATTTGGCTGCGTTGCCGGTAGATCCGTCGATCAACAACGGCGCGCCTGTCACTGACTGTACGGCAGCGTACGATACCGGCTACACCGTGGTGCGCAGTGCCACAAACAACCGTCTGACGGTGGCGGCGCCCCAAGCCGAACTGAGCCAGGTGATTTCCGTCACGCGGTAAGAACAGGAGTGGCGAAGATTATCCAGGTGTTGGTATAATAAGAAGTACATTCTTCAGTTGAGCGAGAATCGCCTTCTCTCCGTCTGTCCCGTTTTCGATGATTATATGAGGGATTTCCGGCTGCTCAAACAGGTTGCTCATGTGCCGCAG
>CAYIWI010000029.1:0-8517 GCA_964367065.1 uncultured Gammaproteobacteria bacterium | reverse complement strand
TTAACCTACAAACCAAATGAGTTTTGGTTTGGTGGCGCTGACATTGGGAGAGGTTTATGAATCGGAAATGGTAAACAGAGCGCTCCTGCCGGCTATAATCTTTTGGGCAACATACGGTTTGGTGCTGTCAAAAAACCACGACGCCAGCTCCCCCGGCTGCATGGGAACCGAAAGGAGGTATTTCATCGCGTACCAGTCAATAAGATACAACGACTGGCGCTCTGCAACAAAGGGATCAATGCGCTTCTTGTCCTGCGATTCCTGGGCCAAAGCCGCGTCGGTCCATGCAAACCAGTCTGCGTTTCTCGCGGTTGAGTAATGGAAGCCTCCCCGCACCTGGGGCATCGGCGATGCAATACCCACGTTCAGATTGTGGGCGTAATCAAGCGCGTACAATCGGTACGATTGACCGGCAGACTGAAAAGCAGAGGGGTCAGCATCCACCAGGGAAAAGAACAGCCGGCTGTACACGGCCTTGGGGTCCTCCGGCTTCCCTCCTGCTTCGCTGGACAGAAAAAATTCCTTGCCGAGAAACGGGAGCACGCGCTCGATGGGCAGCAGTAAACTTGCCAAAAGAACAAGGGGGAACACGCCGCGGGTGAGAACCAGCACTGCGACCCGATACGTACCACGCAGATGATCAAGTCCGGGCGACACCAGTGCGGCAACAGAGGCAAAAATCCCGACGATCCCAAACCAATAGATCCGGTGCGGAAACATAAATCCGCCCAACGGATTAAACCCGGCAAACAACGTCCAGATAAATACGAGAAAGAAAAGGGTAATACCCAGAAACGGGACGACGAGCCGGTTGATCCGCCTGGAAAAGTACAGTCCGAAAAGAACCGCTAAGGCAACCGCGACATAGGAAATCGGGTTGACCGTTTGTAAAAGCAGGGAAAACGTGTGTGTTTCGGGGTTCAAATTGACTTTCAGCCACTGGTGCCCTCCCACCATAAACTTCACCCAAAGATTGGGCAGGATCACCAGCGCACCCACAAAAAATGCGGTCAACAAAACCTTCAGAGAAATCACTATTTTTTTGCCGATAGCAAAAGCGCCCACTTTCTCGCTTGAGGAAAAAATCAAAAACAGCAGCACCGAGGGTAACGTCACGGCTGCGGTCGTGCCGGGGTGCGTGTACATGCCGGCGGCAAGCGAAAGCCCCGCGATGGTCAGGTGCTTAGCGTTCCCCCGCCGGCAGTAGCGCACCAGGAAATACAGCGCGAGCGGAAAAAACGTCTGCGAAATGGACGAAAGCACCACGCCGGAGGAATAGAGCGGAATATAGATGGCGCCGGTTCTGGCCAAAAGAACCGCCAACCCAAACGAGAGCAGGTAGTTTTTTGATATTTCAAAAAATAAGAGATAACTGAACATGATAAACAGAAACAGGAATACCAATGGATACACTTTCACCGAGGCAAACACGCCGACGGCAGAAACGAGCGGCTGGATGATGTAGAAATGGAGCCACGACGTGTCCAGGAGCCTGGGCATTCCTTCAAACGCCTGCATTTTCCAGGCAGAAACCGGGAACGCCAGATTCTCCCGAAAGTTCAGGATGTAGTACGTAAAGTTAAACGTATCAATCCCGATTGGTACCTTTGGGGAGTAAAATATCTTGGCAACAGGGAGCCACGAAACAAAGAGCAGGGCGATGAGGACGAGATGAATGAGTAATCGTTTCATTTTGGTAATTCTAACACGCGCTTAAATTCGGCATACTCGGACGGGTCCTGCCGGCCTCGGAAGTCGCGCTCCGGGAACAGATTTTTTGGCCGTTCGGCTCGCCTTTTTGTTTTCCGTATCATACTCCCTGCCTCACTAAATGAAGATTTGCTCCGAGTTTAATATCTCCACTATTCACGCAAATCTTCAGGTTGCCAAAAGAATCTGTTCCCCTTCGCACGCCTTTCTTGCGGACGGGTGACGCGAGAGGGAGGGGCCCGACAGCGCGCAGCCCACCACGAATGCTACCCGGGGATGGAACAGTTATCCCAAATGTACGGATGAAGTCAGAAGAAATACGTTGACAAGATCTCGGTACGGTGGTGGCCGAGCACTGGCGGGAAGGACAACGAGCGGCAGGACCCGTCCGCTCGAAGGGATACGCGACTGGCAGGGCCCGCATACTCCTCGGTAGCAGTATCACTATCTTTTTCATTCTTTCTCCCACCAGACAGTAACGTGTGCAAAGGGATTTTTCGTAGCGACGGGCAGACTCGGGAGCTTTCCCGTAAGATACAGCACCAATGCCATCGCTGTCCCTATAGTACTCATCCAGCCCAAATAGTCAACTGGGTTTAACCGGTACGCGGCGCGGATGGTAACAGGATACACGGCATCTGCCGGAAGCGTTACATACATCAAGTTTGGTCCGGCAGGAAGTACTTGGCCGTTCCCCTTTTTACCGCTGCTATCTTCCCACCGCACACTCCACCGCCCGGGAAAATACGTTTCTTTCCAGACTAACCCGCGGGCTTTTTCTCTGATAATCCACTCCCGTTTTTCCGGCTGGTTCACTATAACCTGCACCGTTCCCAATGCTGAAGGACTTGCCGGGATAGCCAATAAGTCACCCAGTACCCCGACCTCGTACTCATTGCGGTAACTCTCGGCATGGTAAGGCAAATTAAGTCCTGACCAGATCACGGTACCCTTCCCAACTGCTTGCGAAACGATCACGGGTTTACCACCAGAAGAACGCACGACCATCGCTCCCGCTACCGGCGTACCGGTGACGATATTCCAGGGATGGTCGCCAAAACGAGCCGGACTGAATTGCGTTTCATCAGCTTGTGCAAAATTCCAGACGCCGTCAACCGGCACAGACTGCACGTTGGTTACCGGCACCCACGAAGGAATCTTTGTGTTCTCGCCGGGACGTGCTGCTTCAACCACAACCCTTCCCCCGGCGGCGAGGTAGGAGGCCAGCCGGCTTTCCTGTTTGGCGTTTTCAAGTTTTATGCGGTAGAGAAATACAACGGGAAATACCGCGGGATCCATTATCACAAATCCGCCAGCTGGCGGACCGCCATACACCGGGATCACGCGGTTTGTCCCCCACCCGGCCAACGCCGCGGCCCGTACCACCACTTCGTAATCCGCCTGTGTCCCAAAAATAAGCACGGGAAACGCCTCTGTTGCGGAAAGAATAGGCGTCGCTTTTGTATACGAAAACACGTAAAATTTTTTGTCCGGCCGGCTGGCTTTTACGCTAAACAAATCCGGTCGGGACAAAAATTTTTGTTCCTTGGTATTGGCGGAGGCAAACCCGACGGTAAAATCGCGTACGCCATACCAATCCAAAATCCACTGGCTCTCCGGCAACCGCCCTTCCCGGGTCCAGAGCACGTACTCCTGAAAGTACTGCCACTGTTTGTACGGGATGCCCTGGTAGATGTAATCGCGCGTCTGGGGTAACTCCGGATAGAGGTAATTCCACCAGTCGGCCACAAATGCACTGTCCGTGCCGAAGCGGAACCCTGGATCCTTGGACAACGGTTCAACCAGCGACCGGGCAATGGTTTGCCGGCTTTCCGCCGACGTTACATCATACACATTCCAATTCGACCGGTCGGTGAGAAAAAAACCTGCAAGAATGGCAACCGTTATGACAACAGAGAGGGCGCGGGGAGGCGTGCCGCGATAAGCGCCGCCGATAACTGCTGCCAGCAAAAATGTCGCGAAGGTGATGAAAAGCGGCAGCACCGCAAACGGCGCAAACACCGCCAAGTACCCATTGAGCGGGTATCCGGGAATGTGGCCGATGATGATATAAATCAACGACCCCAGCGACAGAACAAAAAACGTCGGAATAAACGCCCAGCGCAGCCGATCTTCTTTACTTGGCTTGAATAATCGCGATACAGCCAATACGAGGGCAACCAATATAGGAATAGCAAAGAGCATCGGCAAGGTAAAAAACGGTTCCTTCGGGTCGATGAAAAAGAACCCTTTCCACGGGATCGGCGCGCCATACGCCGGCTCGATAAATCGGTTCCCGGTGGTCGTCGTCAGAATGGGGAGGTAATAAAATCCGGAGAGCAAAAATCCGACACCCAGCGTTTTAACTAATATGAGAACTTTTTGTTTCCAACCCGGGACGGCAAACAAGGTGTAGAGCCCAATTGTCACCACCGTAAGTCCCCCAAACAGCATGTGACTCGACATGCTCAAACCCAAAACAAAAACCAAAAGAACATAGAAGAGTCGGTGAAAGGCGGGAAGGGGAACAGATAAGGCGCGGCGCGGCGAGTCTTTTCGAGCACCGTCACGCAGGGTATGGAGAGAAGGAATGACAGGTCCGATGTTGCTTGACGGATGCGCAGCAAAAGGCGAGCCGCGATAAGCGCCGGCGATATACATCACAAACAGTGCAAACGCCAGCCCCCACCAGCCCAACCCCCACAGCCGAATATAGTTTCCGCCGTGCCCCCACCATGACCAGAGTGCCGGCGTGGTCACGGCAAGAACGGTGATGGGTAAAGCCAACGCGGACTTCGTCACGAACCGTACCACCCAATACAAGCTCACTGCAAACAATACAAACGATCCTAAACTCACGAAGGTCATCCCAAACGGCACAGAAAGGCCGGTGAGCACCACTAATACTGCGGTAATCAGTGAACCAAGGGGCGGATACGTCCAGAGCCAAAAGTATGTACCCGAATCCCAATACGGATTCCAGTTAATCTGCGGAAAGTTTTTGAGGATCCACACGACTTTCACCAGATGCGCATACGCATCCACGCCCTTGGGAAAACCGGTCAGGAGCTCCAGTTTATACGCGACCAGAGCGGTCACGCTGGCAACAAAAATGACGGATAGAGCCAAGAAAAAAATGCTTTTATAATATTTCATAATTTCTGCGCACCGTTGTTCATGCCCCCTCCTTTCGCCAAAGCACCACTGCCCATACCACGCCAGCGGCAAACAGCACCCACCCCACGTAAAAATCCCACGTCGGCCCGTAGGTCAACGTCACCGTGGTCTCCCCCGCCGGTACCCCGGCAATGAGCAAAAATCCCAACGGATCTTTGGCAACCGCTAACTTCTTCTTGTTTTGATCGCTGGCGCCAAACCCCGGGTCATAGCTCATCGCCACCCGGATGTCCTGCCCCGGTCCCACGTTTCCTTTGATGATATAGCGGTCATTGTGTTCGCGCGTAAAGGAAAGCACGGAGGGGCTCCGGTCAAGCCACGAAACATACGCGGAAAGTGCCTCGTGGTCCACGGCGTTGACCGGAACAACCAGGCGTTTCGCCTGCTCGCCGGCAACCGCGGTAGCCATACGGGAAGGTGTCGGCACGCGGTAGACCACATCGCCCGGGCACACAATACACGCTGCCACCGGCCACCCGTCAAACTTTTGCGGATACACAAAGTCACGGTAATGCACGGAGCTCCCGCTCCCGTTGACTAAAATCTTTGAAATGGCAAAAATTTTGAGCCACAGTAAACTTATATCCTCATCCTGTCCATTGGTGATTTGATAGCCCGCGTGGCGCTCCCAGGGGTTTATGGAGGCCTGCCAGTGCCCGCCGCGCAACTGCCACACATCCGTGTCCAGATCTGCCCAAAAACTGTAGTTTGACGATAAAAATATGCGCTCCGCGGGCCCCACGTTGTTGGCAAGCCACGCATTGACCACGCGTTCTCTGGGTCCGGTGGCAGGTGCATTCGTGGCACTGGTAAACCACCGGCTCGCACTCCACACCGGCAGGCTCACAACCACGATGACGGCGATCGCTCCCAACGGAATCATCCATCCCGGCATCCGAAATTTCCTCTTGAGCGCCTCCGTTAGTTTCGAAACCGCAATGGTCAGGAGGGTCGCCCCTGCCATGTCCAGTTCCGGTATGTAGCGCCTGGCCTGCGGCGCAAACTCCACGCCCCAGACATAAAACACAGCGACGATGAAAAACGTAAACGCAAACCAAACCATAGTCACGGCGGTGGCCACTGATGCAACAACCCGCCGTATCACAAACAGCAGGCCGCCAAATAAAAGCAATACGCCCGCCGGACGCCACGGAAAGTAGCCAAGCACCGTGGACAACAGGCCGCCGCCTTCTTTGAAAAAATCCGACGCGATAAACCCCGGCGTGTACCAAAAAGCCATAAAGAGATAGGAAAGGATAAGAATTGTAACACTTGTTTTAACCGTCGCGGCCAACGGCCGGCCCCACACCAGGGAGACAACTATGATCGCACCCGCCAGGACCAGTGCTGCCCACAACCCGATGGGATTGCTCAGCCCCGTAAGCGCAAGGAAAACTGCAGCAAGCACCATAAACCGGTGCTTCCCGCTCTCCATTGCTTGGAGGAAAAACAGTCCGGCCAACGCTAGAAATACCGTTGCGACCGTGTGCGGGCCTTCACCGTAAAATACCATCACCATCATGCGCCAGGGTGGCAGGGTGCGTGCTTCAAATAACCCCTGGGCGGCGCGCACTTCGGCAAATATATTCCCCAGGGACGGCAAAAGGCTAAACCCCAATGCGCCGACGAGGGCGGCCCACGAGTTTTTCGTCACGGAACGCATGAAAACATACAGGCTTACCGGCACCAGCATATACGCCATGCCGGAAATGAGATGATAAGACCTACCGAAACTACCGATGAGCGACCCGAGAAGTGCAGTCAACACCGGCACGATGGGCACATAGGAAAACCGCATCGGATGCCCGGCATACCATACCGGATTCCAAAACACGTGCGGGAAATTTTGCGCCCAAAACCGCCCCATCGAAATAAAGGAAACTTCGATAGACTCCACCCAGCCGGGCGCATCCTGCAAGAGATACGGGAAGATAAGGAAGGAATTGACCATCAACACGAGAAGAATCGGTAACAGGACACGCACAGTTTTCATGACGGTTTCCCCTTCCTGGGCGCAAACAGCCCCAGGCCGACCCCGGCAAGCCCCACCAGAGTTGCCCCGGTTATGATGTAGCCGGACACCAGCGACGGGCCGTCAAAATCATCGCGGATAAGCCACAGCGCGCCTTTGGCCATGGATTCCCGCGTTACCTCCTCTTCTTCAAAATGCGTAACTGCTGTTGCCCTGGGCCAGAGGATCGCAACCGTCAGAACCAGAAGAAGAAACGTCGTGACGGAGTTGGAAAACGTCGCATCACTCACCATGCGAAACAAACGGATCTTGGATTGTTTCAGGGTGTCGATGGCAACTACTGCCGTCACCGCCAAAAGAAACGAGACAGCAATACCCAGCTCCGGCAAAAAGCGCGACGGTACCAATGGCAATGTCCCCAACCGGCTCACCGCAACCAGAAGGGAAAATATGATCGTCCAACCAATGGCAAGAAACAGCGGCTGCAGATGAGGTTTCCGGTCAAACAGCAGAAACCCAAGCGTCCCCAACACCGGCACAATCACCAGCGACACGGGCAACAGCTGTCCCGCCGCCACCCGGAATTCTTTCCCTGACGGGCCAAACAGAAGCCACGTGCTGAAGCCCGGATTGTACCAAAACGCCACGAGACACGCAGTCAGCACGAATACTGTCACAAACCGCACCAGTTTTAACCTGCCGTAGCCCAACAGCATTTCGGAAAAGGTGGAGACCAGTGCAAACACCAGATACGTCAAAAACCCAAAAGGGGAAATAAGCAGGATCACCGATGACAGGAGGGCGCTGATAAGAAGATGGCCAAACCCGCCGCGCCGCAAAAATGATAAGAGAACCAGCATTGCCAACGGCACGACCCCAAGGCTCGCAATATGCTGGGCGTCTCCCACATAAAATCCTCCCAGGAGTCGTGCTTTGGCAAACACCGACTCCGGAAGAGATGCAAACAGCACGGCGAAGAGTGCGATGAGCTTGCGCCGGGTTAAAAAATGCACCAGAAAATACATCGTGATGGGAAACAGAATAAAGAAAAATATTTCCACATACTGCACGCTCAAGCGGAACCGGATGCCGAAAACCATTTTGAGAAACTGCGCAAGGTACGGTATCGCCGGGCCGGAAAACACGCCGTCGACGCTCGCCCGTCCCCATTGGGGCGAGATGAGGTGCACGGTAAATCCGACCAACACCGCGAGCCCCAGGTACTCTATGAGCGTACTCGTCCACCATCCGCGCGGCACCAGTACCCGATCTTTTGCTCTCATGAGTAGCCGCTCCGTGAGTCTTTGCGATCGTTTGGCCGCAATGGTTTCGCCTTCGCTGGGAATGATTTCTTCCACGCTATAATCTACTATACAGCCAACCCGCATTTCTTGACAACGACGATCCGCCGGGGATATGCTGAAAAGAGCATGCAGGCATTTTTCCGAGCCCTCACGCTCCGCCGCTATAAGATCCTTATTTGTGCCGTCACACTGGTTGCGATCGCCGCCGGCTTCGTTA
Organism: uncultured Gammaproteobacteria bacterium; assembly: GCA_964367065.1. Classification (GTDB taxonomy): domain Bacteria; phylum Patescibacteriota; class Microgenomatia; order UBA10105; family UBA927; genus JACREP01. Next base: position 137 of record CAYIWI010000029.1, on the reverse strand, counting down.
CTTCGTGGGTATTTTTCCTGCTAGCCGAACAAGCCGGCGTCACGGCTGCCCAGGACCGGCTCATGGTGAAAACCCGCGCAACCGCCAAGTCCCTGGAAAGCGCATTTTTGCTGATCCGGTCAGAATTGGTAACCATC
>CAYIWI010000028.1:0-8598 GCA_964367065.1 uncultured Gammaproteobacteria bacterium | reverse complement strand
TCCGTGGACTTTCCGCCTCCGCGCTATAACTTTTGGTATTTAGATCGGTTTTTGATACCCGTACATACGGTTGAAGTCGATGGCGTACCGATTCTCAAGATTTGGAAAAATGATATTGAGCATACTAAAGAAGCATATCGGCGGGAAATCGAACTTCCCGTTGCGGCGGCGGAAGGGGACCAACAGAGCGGATTTGTCGATATTATCTTTGATAAGCCGTTACGGCTGACTAGGCTTGAAGTGTACCATGAGGCCGGATCGAACTGTACAGCGCAGACTGCCGGAACAGTCACCGTAACGCGGGATGGAAAAGAAGAATTTCAGATGCCCGACGATTTGATGAATATGCAGGGACCGTATGCCGCCTCTCTTCAAACGGTTAACCGATTCGTGTATTTTTTTGCCGGAGATCGTATACAAACCGTACGCATAACGCCGTCAGATGATCGTGCGTGCGTCCTTCAACTGCGGGGAGTCCGAGCATTCGGATTGCCGGATGTATGAACGTTCTTTATATAACATCAACATTTCCAGTGGACCAGCGCGACCATCAGGTTCCTTGGTTGGTAAATATAGTGGATAAGCTTTCTGCTCTTGGGGTAGACATTGAAATATTTGCTCCGTCTTTTCAGGCAATGAAACAACAATCATTCGCCCGCGTTCCCGTTTACAGGTTTCGGTATGCGCCGGCACGGTTTGAAGATTTGACGCACGGAGAGGGAGCAGTATTTAAACTGCGCAGTCAACCGTGGCGGTTGGTATGGGCGGGGTTCTATATCATCTTGGGAATGGTTGCTATCATCCGATTACTGAGGGAGCGACACTATGACGCGGTGCACGTGCATTGGCCATTTCCGCAGGCCATATTCGGTATCATCGCAAAAAAACTTACCGGGTGCCGACTGATCTATTCGTTTCACGGCGCAGAATTTACCCTGGCCCGCCGATTTCCGTGGGGGTTAGTTCTCCTGCGTTTTTTTCTTAGGCAGGCCGATGTCGTGACGGCAAATTCGATGTATACGAGGCGGCTTATTGGCGAGATTGTTGATATGCCGGTACATATCATTCCGTTTGCGGCTGCGGTTACCCCGAAAAAACAAAGAATAATGAAACAGTCTCCCGTAAATAATAAGGTGAAGCGCATTCTTTTTGTCGGCCGTCTTATCGAACGAAAAGGTTTGGCATATCTTATCGCTGCCATGCCCATGGTGTTAGAAACCGTGCCTGCGCAACTGGATATTGTAGGAGACGGAGCATTACTGGATGATTTACGGCAAAAAGTAGAAGCGGGGGGACTTGCGCAGCATATTTTTTTCCACCGAAGCGTGGATGCATTGGCATTGCAGAACATGTATGAGCGGTGTGATGTATTTGTTCTGCCGTCGATTACGGACAAATGGGGAGATACGGAAGGTTTGGGCGTCGTACTTCTGGAAGCAATGAGCTTCGGCAAGCCGGTGGTTGCTTCAAACGTCGGCGGCATTCCGGATATCATTGAAGACGGGAACACCGGACTTCTCGTGCCCGAAAAAGACAGCCGTGCGTTGGCACAGGCGATTATTAAGATTCTGACGCATGCAGAGGTAGCCGCAATGCTCGGACAGCACGGTTACCAGTTGGTGAGAAAAAAATTCCGCCTGGAACGTATTGCGTCTGACATGGAAAAACTCTACCGCAAGAACACATTATGACCCGGAACATTCGGATAAAGTATATCCTGTTGATTGCACTGTTGACATTTTTGGCATTCGGCAGGATTACTGAGCTGAATTTCGGGACTGACGATTATTTTGGTCTCTCATATCTAGCGCGCGGCGAACTCCTCTTTGAATACCCGTATTATGCGGACATGCCCAGAATGTGGCCGCTGTTTGCCCTTTTTCATTTAAACCCGGCACCGTATTATGGTTTGGCGATTTTGCTGTTTTTTCTTTCGACCCTCGCGGTCGGGTTTCTTGCGTGGGTACTGTTGCAACGGGTGTCGTCCGTCTTTTTTGCATCGATTATTTATATTTTTTCATCTGTGGGGGGCGGGAGTATGTATACGGCTTCCGAATCCATCCGCCATACACAGTATCTCATCTTACAGCTTGTTACGTTGACGTTTTATGTTCTGACGGTACGACGACAGAAGCCGGTCTATTATGCCGTAAGCTTACTCGGTTTTGTGATAACTGTTTTTGTTTTTCCCTACCGCGCCCATACGTTCATTGTTTTACTTTTTCTTGCCGAAGTGTTTTTGGCAAATCGTCCCTGGTCGTTGAAGCGGGGCCTTGGACTTATGGGACGCATGGTGCCGTTTGCCATCCTGGCCATAATCATGTACGCAGTAATCGGCCCGCAGTTTACGTCAGCCCTGAGACAGAACCTGGGATTTCTGCCGACGGTAGGCGCCAGCGATATTTCCTTTGCGATGAAAGCAGTACGAGATGTCGCGGGCATTGTTTTGTCCCAGATGCGGCAGGGTATGATGCCGCAAATTGCCCTGTTTTTTTCCTTGGTTTTCCCCACGGCTTCTATTGGGTCATTTGCCGTATTGAATCGGTTGATGCAGCAATTCCGCATCGTCTACCCGATATTTTTTATCGGTCTGGTGCTGGCTGTCTTACGGATGAAAGATAAGGCGTTGCGGCAAACGCTTCTTTTTCTGATAGGGACGACGCTGGTTATTATTCTTGGGTATTCCATGGTGCATGTGGAATACCAGAACACCTCACATCGGTATTTGTTTATGGTGAGGCCATTTATTGCGTTATTCTTAGCCGGGGTATTCGGCTATGGCCTGGCCAAGCGCAGATATGCGCTTATCTTTCTGGGTTTTGTGGCGGTCGTGTCGGTCTTGCAGCTTACGGAGTTTATACGGTATCAAAGGAATGAGTTGTATTATCGCGGTTCTTTTTCCAAAAACATTATTGCCGGAATCAGGAAGCTGATCCCGTCAATTCACCGGTACACATTCATCTTTTTTGCATCCGATACGGTTACCGTGGACCGCGTGGGTGGCACGTTCCGCAACGTCGGGACGCCCGGTTGGGCATTTACCCCGTACTATCAGAATACCCCGGAGGCCGTGGACGTAGGAGACAGAACGCACTGTGAAGTGCTGAGGCAAATTGCCGCGGGCACAAAAGATTTTGACCTGTACTATTTTACCGTGGGCGCAGATGGCACATTAGTTGCAGGAGATCCTCACAAAGCGCTTGTTGCGTGCGACATTCCTGTATATTAAGATACGGCAATGAAAAAAATTGACCAATCGTTTTACGACGGCACATCGTATTTTACGAGAAAACTCAACATTTTTGAGGATCTCAATAATCCGTTCCAGACATATCGCATCCGCAATGTTCTTCGCATTTATACACCCAAAAAAAATGAACGGGTTCTTGATTTAGGATGCGGCTGGGGGACGTTTAGTTTTGCCGTCGCGCCGCTTGTTAAGAGCGTAACCGGAGTGGATTTCAGCAAAAAAAGCATCGCTCTCTGCAATAAAAAACTCCGTGAGCGTAAATTGAAAAACGTCCGTTTTGTCTGCGCCGATGCCCAGCATACGGGATTACCGGCACGATCATTTGATGCCATCATCAGCGCCGACCTTTTTGAGCATTTATACCCGGATCAAAGCAGCAATACGATGAAAGAATGCGCGCGTTTGCTTACGCGCGGGGGCAAGTTAGCTATCTGGACACCGCATCGGGGACACTTTCTGGAGATTTTAAAAAATCACGATATCATTTTGAAACGTGACATAAGCCATGTGGATTATAAATCGATGGATCGTCTGGTGCGATCGCTCGCGCGACAGGGATTTAGAATTCTTAAGGCGTATTATGTCGAGTCTCATTTGCCGATTCTGTCTCTCATGGAACGAATGCTTCTTCCCGTTATCCCGTTCTTTCGCCGTCGGATAGCCATTCTTGCAGAGAAATCATAAACAGGTTATTTCCGGCATACAAAGCTTCCCATAACAAGCACGTCAATACCGCTTTTCAGGAATGTCGCAATTGCATCCTCGGGAGAATTCACCATGGGTTCTCCCTTGAGGTTAAATGAAGTATTCAGGATAAGCGGGACGCCGGTTTTTTTGTAAAACGCGCGGATGAGGCGCCAATAGAGCGTATTATCTTTTTTATGAACTATCTGAGGCCTGCTTGTGCCGTTGATATGCGTGACCGCCGGAATTTTCTTTCTCCATGATTTTTTGACCGGAAAGACATACAGCATAAAATTAATCGGTAGACCAGCCCGGTCAGGAATATCAAATACATCATGTTCGTGTCCGGCTAGCACCGATGCCGCAAAAGGCCGGAAGGGTTCGCGGAATTTAATTTTGGTATTTACGATATCTTTCATGCTCCGGTTTCTGGGATCGGCCAGGATGCTTCGGTTGCCCAATGCCCTCGGGCCCCACTCACACCGGCCGCCAAACCAGCCGACTACCTTGCCCTGCATGAGTGCATCAACGACATGCCGAATGAGCGCTGATGTGTTGGATATGCGTCGATACGGAAGATTGTACCTGGATAGCGCCTGGCGTATTTGTCGATCCGAATGCTCTTTGCCCCAGAACGCGTGGGACATGATGAAGCGTTTGCGTGATTTTCCCATCGTTTGCGCTGCATAGAGCGCGGCGCCCAGTGCTCCTCCGGCGTCACCTGCCGCCGGTTGGATGAAGATATGTTTGTATGGTGTACGGTTGAATAGTTTGCCGTTGGCAACGCTGTTGAGGAATACGCCGCCGGCAAGACAGAGATTTTCCGACGGGGCCAGAGTGCTTGCGCGTCGGATGACGGAGAAGATGATTTCCTCCGTGACCGCCTGTAGGGATGCCGCAATATCCGCATAGTGTTGATTGATTGCGCAAAGGTGCGTGAAGTTGGAGGGTTTGTCCCCGAAATATGACGGGAACCCGGAGGTTCGGGTAAAAAAGTGGCTGCCGGCCGGCCGGGGCGCACCGAAGAGCGAAATGAACTTGGGACTGTATGATGTGTTTTCCGAGATATGGAATGAAAAATAGTCGAGGTTGAGACGGAAACTAGCGTCAGCGTATCGTTTGACTAACTGGTAAACGTTGTCTTTATACCTCGGTTTTCCGAACGGCGCCATGCCCATTACCTTGTATTCCCCCTCGTTGACTTCAAATCCCAAGAACGCAGTGAATGTGCTGTAGAGGAGGCCGAGGGAATGGGGAAACCTCTGTTCGGCAAGGATTTCTATAGAATTGCCGATGCCGCGGCCGATGGTCGTCGTTGCCCATTCACCGACACCGTCGATCGTAACGATGGTAGACTCTCGATAGGGAGAAGAAAAGTACGCGGATGCTGCGTGAGAAAGATGATGAGGAGCAAAAAGAATCTTTTCTGTCGGTATATCAACGGATTCCAGAATTTTGTTTTTGATCCACAGTTTGTTTAACAGAAACGACCGCATGGCGGAAATGAAAAACGGAAGACTTTTAGGATATGTCGCGAGCGCCGAGAGAAGTATTCTGTGAAATTTTTGAAACGGCTTTTCGTAGAAGGCCACGTAATCAAGTTGATGAGACGTAATCCGGGCCGTGTCAAGACAAAAGGCTATGGCCTGCTTTGGGAATGAGGCATCATTTTTTATCCGGGTAAATCTTTCTTCCTGTGCGGCTGCTACAAGCGTACCATCCTGAATAAGCGCTGCGGCGCTGTCGTGATAATCGCAGGAAATACCTAAGATATTCATTGTCAGAATTGGAGGAGCAGATTGTCGGTATTTGAGGTGATGTTACTGTCTACCCACTGGCTCTTTTTCTTCTTCATGCCAAAGGGGTCAAGTGTGAGTTTAACGTAGAGGGCAAACGGAAACAAAATGAGCAGATAAAACAGTCCAAAAATAATCGTCATTTGAATGTCGGAAATGCGTTCGAGAATTTTTTTGACAGCTATTGGCATACGATGAGCAATTAAAATAAGGGATAAAGAAACGGTGCGATAACCGTGCCGTGGGACAGGACGAATATGATCCCCAACAGAATGAGTATGATGACCGGAGGCATGAGCCACCAGAGTCGTTCAGTTTTCAAAAAATGAAATAATTCGCCGGCAATTGCTAACTTACGAAACAATCGTTTCATCATTCAACCTCAAGTATCACTGTTTCATTGTTTTCCATAGTATAGTTGATTGCGACCGGCAAGGAAATCTCCGAGCCGGTTGGGATAGGACGGGAAAACGTGAGGATGATTTCCTGGTTGTTGGTTTGGACTGAATCGATTTTTGTAAGCACCCCGTTCACGAAGGCGTATGTGAAACTTTCGGAAGCATCCGTAAACTGTGGTAACCCGACGATCGGATCGGACGAGGGTATAGGTACGACGGTCGCTTCATTTGCCAGTTTGGTTTTGACAAGTATTGTTTTGGTGAGTTGCGTGACCTCTCCCTTCGTTGAAAGTGTCACTTGCTTTACTCCCACCGAAAACTCAAGTTGGTACACGTCATACGGTTTCGTTTGATGAAATTGAATACGCATGGCATCGCCAGAATTCTTGATTCGGGTGGGATTGATGAATTCACGCACCGTGCCCCCCTCCTTTTCCATATACAGGCCCTGGATATTTTCGATGCCGACAATCGGAAAACCGTACAGAGACGTGGGGATGCGGATTTCTCCGCTTATTTGATTTTTTGCAAGCACGTGATATTTCATGGAAGCACCGATGGTATTGCCCGGCTGGTCGGCGGATGTTGGTTTGAACACCTCAAGCGTATCGAGATAGATTGGTGATTGGCGAAAGGAAAGATCGCGAAGCGCAGCGCTGTGGACAGCACCCTGCTTGTCCTCATAATACGTCCATGGAAGGTCCGTCCGGTTGGAGGAAATCGAACGGATGGAGGCGTGTGAGGGAATGGTGTCGCCGACCGATCGAAGGAGTACGCTTCGCATCTTTGGTACGTAGGAGGCGTGGGTTGCGAAGTACGTTTTGAACTCAAACGACCGCAGGAGCACCTGGGTTACGAACCGGTGAGCAGTCTCCGTCGGGTGTGCATCAATGGGGTTCAGGATGAGATCGCGTTTATCCGGATGTGCCAGGTAGAGGTCGAGTGGGTCAACGAGGGTGATGCCGTGTTGCTTGGTAAATTCTTCAAGTCTTTTATGCATCGGCTGCCACGGGTAGGGTTGATTGGGATTTTGGGGATCAAGATAGGGGAAAAGAATAATGACGAGCGATGCATTGATGCTGTTTGCTTCTTTTTTGAGCCGCAGCATAAGATTTGCAAACTCCTGCCAGTCCGGGGAGTTTGGGTTTTGGAAGATATCCATAAGAAAGTTGTATCGCCGTTGGGACTCGATGCGCTTGACCAGCGCACCGATGGTTGCGCGGTATATGTAGGACTTGTTCAACATGGTAGCATAGGGGAGGATAATTGACGGAAATGATCCAACGGTGATGAAATCTCCGAAGTTCACGCCGATCATCACGAGATCGGGAAAGAACAGTCTGCCTTCGGACAGAAATCGGTCAACCTCTTCTTTTACGGAAAACCCCGGGGAGGCGGCATTGATAACTTCTGCCGGCAACCCCTGCGTTTCGTTCAGCTCTTTTTCCAGCAGTTTGGGATACGTTTGTTTGGGGTCTGGCAGGTACCAGCCGAAGGTATAGGAATCCCCCAGGCTGTAAACCCGAAAGGTACCAGGATTTTTCCCCTCCTGAATTTCACGGTCCCTGTATCCATAGGTGTTGTACACAACATTCCGTTCCATCCAGGCAATGTCGCGACGTTGGAAGCGCGGATTAAGTTCCGGCGGTATCCACAATAATCGAAGCAGAGTCTCCAGGAGAATGATGGTAATGAACGAAGAAACGATCAAGGAAACAGCGCGGGTGCGTTTCATGAAGGGCTTCATTATAGCACGTCATGATACAATAAGAGATATGACAAAGGGCGTTGGTAGACTTCTGGCATTTGGTATCGCTGGTGCTTTCTTCATCATTGGATTTTTGACCATTTCCCACTACGGCATCAACTGGGACGAACCGACGCATTTTACACGAGGATACGGCTACTTGGATTTCTTTCTTACGGGGGGCAAAGCGACGTCGGATTTAAGTACTATTGCCCGCCGCAGCATCTACCATGACCCCAAAACCCAGGCCGCATTTTGGTTTAGCAATGATTCCGGGCATCCTCCGCTCAACGGGATTATCTTCGCCGCGTCCAATAAGCTTTTTTACGAAACGCTGGGTATCTTGCCGGATATCGAAGCGTACAGCTTCGCCGGGATTGTTTTAGCAGCAGCGTTCCTCTATTTTTTTATACGGTTTGCTATGGAGCGGTACGGAGGCATTGCCGGGATTATTGCCGGACTTTCGCTTGCCATGTATCCGCTCTTTTTCGGCGAAGTGCACTTTAATGTCAAAGATCCGCCGGAAATGATCTTTTTTGGTACAACAGTGATGCTTCTGTATCTTGCGGTCACGAAGATATCGCTTATCCATACGCTTCTGGCGGGGCTTACCTTTGGACTTGCATTGGCGACGAAGTTCAATGCGATCTTTTTGCCACTCATTTTCCTGCCGTGGTTTGGCGTCTACGTCTGGCAGCACCGTGATACTCTTGGGGGTTTGCC
>CAYIWI010000027.1:0-8735 GCA_964367065.1 uncultured Gammaproteobacteria bacterium | reverse complement strand
CCTGTTAATCTTTCCATACCTTCCACGGAGCGCCGCGGTTCCATAGGGCAGTGAGGGTTTCTACATCCTGGTACGTGTCCATGGCATGCCAAAACCCGCCATGCATATAAATGGCAAGCTTTTTTTTATCTGCTATGCGTTCCAAACCTGTTTCGATCATTTCGTTGGGTTTGAGGTAATCAAAAAACTCCGGTTCAAGCACCATGAATCCTCCGTTCACGTATTCAGTAAGCACCGGCTTTTGCCGGAACATGGTCACCATGTTGTCTTTATTTTTCCGCACCAATCCCCAGCGGGAATGCGGATGGACGCCGGTTATCGTGCCGATCGCTTTTTTCTTTTTGTGAAACCGGAGGATTTCGGCAATATTGACGTCGCTCACGCCGTCTCCGTACGTTACCATAAACGGTTCGCGGTTTAGGTAATCCCGGAGCCTTCGAACGCGCTCCCCGGTCAATGATTCCAGGCCCGTGTCCACAAAGGTAATGCGGAAATCATCCAGCTTGTTGCGGATCCCCGACGGGTGATACATTTGCGTGCGGCGGCTTTTGGTCCAAAGCGTAAAATCATACTGGAAAAACCGTTGGTTAAGGAAGTAATCTTTTATATCGTCACCCTTGTACCCGAGTGCCATGATGAAATCACGAAATCCGTAATGAGCATAGATTTTCATAATGTGCCAAAGCATCGGTTTATCCCCGATCGTCACCATGGGTTTAGGCTTAAACTCCGTTTCTTCTTTAAGCCGATATCCCCTGCCGCCGCTTAGAATAATTGTTTTCATGTTAAAAAATGTCTTCCGGATCGCCGGTCGTAAACGGAAACAGAAAAAATATCCGGTAACGCCCCTTTTGCAAACCCGATACAGTTGATAGGTCGTCGGTATGCTCTCCACGACCATTCACCAATGTACTCTTATTTACTAAACTTTTCAAGGCACGAGTCTCGGTAAGCCGCATATCGCCCTCCACTTGATATTTGTTATGTGTCCGGTTCCCTTGAAAAAGCCGCGGCGTAGGTCCTTCATAAAACCCGCGGTCATAGGGTTGGTAGTCACCAAAGATAATGGCCGGTTGGGAGGATAATAAATTATTATTTTCTATTGTAATGATATTTTCTTCCTTTACATCTGTTCCCTCCATGGCAATTACCAGCCATTCATGCAGATCCGGCCACGTTGGCGCCAAAAGGAGCGCTTCTTCTATATGTGTATATCCTCCAAGTCTTGGGAGCACCCGTTGCCACTGGCGAGTGGCCATAAGATCAACGGGCGACACCCGGTTGCCAATTGGGAGATAGTCTGTTCGTTCCTCATTGTTTATGCGAATACGCAAAAATTGCGCTGCATTTGCATCTTGAAAGTCAATAATGAGGTAGCCTTTTTTCTGTCTTACCTTTTCAAGAGCATCGTTGCTGATTACGATTTTTTGCTCGATGCGCTGCCCGGCCCGAATGGGCGCACGCCACTCGTGCCACGTGCGGCTCCGCAGTGCAGAAGCCAAAACGATAAGATAGGTGAGTACCGGAAGTAATACATACGCTCTTCGCATCCATGGATGATTTGCGACAAGCTTCTCCCTGTGATCTGCGCCGTTGAGTTTATTGCATGCAAACACAAAAACTCCGGTTGCGACAACAATATGCATCCATCGCCACACGCGACTGTCCCAAATAAACGGAACCAACCATAATTCTAATCCGATGAGATACGCTCGCATCGCCAGCCAAAAGAAAAATAGTCCGCTTATGACAACGACGGGAATACGGGCATCGCGCTTTCTCCAAAGATGTACCAATTCAAATACTCCGGCGCCAGACAACAATAACAAAACTCCAACAACCGGTAACTGGTACCGGATTTCTTCAACGTAATACAGGACGACGAACAGCGTATTCCATACGATAAGTGATGCAAGCAAAAAAAGCGGTTTATGTTTGAGCGCCCGCCGCAGTCCCCACGCGGCAAAAAACAGGATAAACGTATGGAGCATTTGCAAAACCTCTTGGGGAAGAGGGAAACTCGTGGAGTACGAATTTGCGGCAGTTTTCAACAATCGACTAATACGCTCCAGCTCTAATAGAACAAGGGCAAATGGATTTTGATACAAGACGACGCGGTACACCATATCCCACCAAGTGAGCCCTTTAATGCCATCCGAGTACCACCCATCGGTTGCTAATCGATGTCCGACAACTATAGTACTCTGGATTGCGCCCTCACCGTAAACACTTGTCCCAAACCTCATAAGCCATAAACGCCAAACAATGGTGGGCAACGCATATCCCACCAGAAGTGCGACAACCTGCCCCTGGGTTCGTTTTGGCGAAACCAATACCCAAAGAGTTATAAATAGGACGCCGTAAAAAGAAAATACGTGCCGGGTAAATCCGGCCAGAAACAGAAAAATTCCGGCAACCAAAAACCAAATCCAATGCTTCCTTGTCAACACCAGAAGCGTGGAAATAATGACGAATACCGGTACCGCCACCGGAGAAATGCTTTCCGGCATCCACGAGGAGACAAAGGCAAACAGCGGCGTATAAACCGTTGCAATTGTTCCGACGACCAGCGCTACTGCCGGAGAAAAAAACTTCCAGGCAAGGAAAAAAAGAAAAACGACGAATCCGGCATGAAGCATCGGCGCTACCATCTGCGGGTCGAGGTGTTGGCGCTGAAGCAATACAAGATAGGCGATGTACAGGGGGGTGCCGTGGAGGTTGAGGGTGTCCGTATTGTGTCGTATGAGCCAGTCGGATTGCGTTATGCCTTTCCCATGGGCAATATCACTTACAAGTACAAAGACGCCGTTTGCCCCCGGCCGGGCGTGCTTATACTCTGCCGCGTCCGACGGCTCGTTATAATCGCGGGTTTTGATAAACTCAAGCCGCACCTGGTAGGCGATCCAAAAGAGAAGAAGCGAAAAAATAAGAACGGGTATTTTTTTCATCGTATTTCCGCTACACCCGCCCGAAGACGTGCGGGGAACGGCGGACCAATGAGTGTTACCTGCCGCAGAACACTACCGTGACAATCCAGCGGTACATCAATATCAAGCGCACCGCCGCTAACCGGCGTGGGCACACTGCTCAGTTGCCATACGCCGGGGACCACTGCTTTTATGTTTCTTTTTTGTTTGGCCCAATCAACATCTTCCGCACATGCATAAGCAAACGTCAATGTCCGGTACCGCGTAAGCGGCAGAAGCGTCTGAAAAAGTGTTTCATTGCCCACATACCAGAAATTCCGCTCCCCCACTTCCAACAGCTGTGCCGGTGTAAAAGATAGGCTTTGCACCGGATCAATGATAACTTCGTCCACTATCACCGGCGCACCGGTGGTTTTGGACACCACAACCGAAACAGAATCGGCAAGAATTTGTTTCGTCGGAATAACCAGTAACGTTCCGTTATTCGGACTCCAGTTGCTTTCCATGTTCTCCGTCAATGCTCCTACCGCAACAGCTGGGCTGCCGCGAAGTGAAGCGAGGATCGTGACTGCAACGGGCAAATGGTCGGTCATCATGCTTTTCGGAGTGTTGAGGAGCACCCGGCCCAAGACGATGGGGTGCGCAAGTTGCAAGGTAATAGTTGCCGACGTTTCTCGCGCGAAATAATACACGTCATCTTTTGTGGGCGCCGGATCTGCATCAAATACGCCGTCCGTAAGGGAGGAAGGGACGGATCTGGGATCATCGGAAAAGATGTTGGATACCCGGACGCGCAGTCCCTTATGGATTTGTTCCTGTTCCAACAGTATGCGTGCGATGCCCAAACGATCTGACAGTGATATATCCGTCAACGGCCGGTCGTTGAATGACAAAAGGGAAAGCGATGACTCCAGCTCACGTTCGTTTTGTACCACAAGCGGTGCGTTCACACGCATCATCCACCACAGCTGTTGCGGTAGGCCGGTACCTGCCGAAGGAAACACCGTATCTGAAAAGGGATACAGAATGTCGGAAAGCGGTGTTACGGTAAGAGGCAGATGCAGCAGTGATGGCCCAAGGATCCGATAGGAAAGTTCGGGGCTCGTAAGTACTGGTCGTTTTGCAATAAAAAGACCTGCGATCTGACGGGCTGCCTGGAATTGCGATTGTGACGCATCGGGGTCAAACGGTATCGCGAGACTCTGCTTGCCCGCTTCTCTTAGCTGCTGCCTGAGGAATGCTGAGATATCGGTAAACGCATGCGTCTGGGGATTGACGTAAAATGCGAAAATCTCATCCTTTTCATAGGCTCCTGATGCAATAAGCCTGTCAAGCTCGTCTCGGCTGTTGGTGTAATACAATTCCGTCTCGCGGTAAAATCCGTGCAGCCATCGCCAGTTATTAGTATTGCTGTCGATGGGGTTACGCTTCGGATTGACGGAATAGACAAGTTTTTTCTTCCCGTCGCGCGGCACCATGCGCAAGACCCCGCCGATAATCGCGCGTTCCGGATTACTGATCACCCTCACAATGTGACGGTGATGGAATATGGTGAGATACACATTTCCCAAAAGAACGATAACCGTAAGGCCAACGCCGAAAAGCCGCATCCGGTGCTTTTTGTCTAATAACCACTCGATGGTTAAGGCAAACAACAACCCCACGCCAAGACTTGCGGCAAACACGTATCGCGATCCCGGACCATAGGGAGGGGTAATGCGCGCAAAATTCCAATCAAAGCGGGAAATATCGATGGAGGCAGGAATATAAAACGGGACGTAAAACAGGGTTCCCAAAATAATGGCAGTTGAAAAAAGAAGCATTCGGGACGTCGCACTGCGCAAGCGAAAAAGGGCAACCGCAGCAAGAAAAAGACACAGAATAAGAGCAACTTCTCCCACAAAGACCGCCACTCCCTCTCGCAACAAAACGTCTGCATGGAGAAAAAACAGTGCATTTTTTAGAAGAGGAAAAATTTTCGCAGATATACCATTGGGTATTACCAAGTGAGCCGAGTAATATGCGAGCCGAGCAATATAGTCGCCGGTAACAAACGGTGGTGTTACCGATCCCTGCGGGGCTTTCAAAAACGCCGCAAGTTCTTCGGGCGTGAGCCGCATGGTGACGAATCCGTACCAAACTGCGATAAATGGCAGGCTTTCAAGTACTTTCCCCACAAATTCTCGTCCGCCTTTCTTCATCGGTAGAAACAGAAGAATAAGCAGGGGAAAAAGTATGCCCGCAATCCGCACGAATGCCATTTTGATGGCTGCTGCAAAAAAAAGGAGGGAAAGAAGATAATACACCGATATTCCTTTCTTTTTGTAAAAAACGATAAACCAGAATGAAATAATTCCGGCGCCCAACACTAGCGGCATCCCCTGTGCGTTCGCCTGCCAGGAAAACACATCTAAGAATACTGGTGTTGTGGCATAAAAAAGTGCAGCAAGTAGGGCTATGGATTTTCCCCCCGTTAACGTAATGCTAAACCCATACATGGCCAACACCGAAAGAACAAACAGCATGATGGTCACGGTGTTATAAAGCCAGGCATTAGTCCCGAAGAGCAAAAATGAAGCGATAAACGGTGCAAACGGATAGCCGTTGATTAAGGGATGAAAGGCAAACGTAGGATCGCCGTTGGTGACCCGGTACAGGATGGTGGACACGTCCTCAGCAAAAAAGAAGTAGCGCAGCACCAATCCGTGTGCCAGCACCGTAGCAACGATAAGTGCGGCAATCGCGGCAATATGCCGTTTGAGTATTGCCGCAACATTAAATCGCTGCTTCAACGTCAACACCAGTGCAACGGTCGCAACCGCCAGCGGCAATCCCTGGTCCAAAACGTACGCCCAGCCGACCCCTAAACGCGGCAATAACCACCAATACATTCCTCCCTTGAAGCTCAAGAGAGAAAAAATGATACTTGCGATAACAAAAAATACCATAGGAAATTATTGAAAGCTCTGCCGTTCGCTAGTTGAAAGCGCATAAATTTCGATCGTGTCGAATGTCTTTTGCAACGTATACACATCTTTTAAGTATCGATAGAATTTCCATTCCCCTATTTCAGGAGAAGTATCAAGGAGCGTTCGGTCAAATATCACATATCGAGGCGGTATTTTTGTAATTTCAAAGAACGTGTTATCCAACGGATAATAGACAACAGGAATTGCATCAATATATTTATTATGTGGAAGTCTATGGGCTTTTAACATAATAATATTGTTTGCCATATTAAATATTTTGTCCGTAGGTTTTGTATTAAAAGCCAACCATTCGGCAGCATTTCTTTCGCTATCACCGTAATCACGTAAATATTGTCCCCATCCCAGTCCATTATCTTTAACAAAGATGCCATATTCCTTCACAAAGTTCCATAGTCCAAAAAGAAACAGGACAGAACAGAAACCGACCACAATAATCTTCGGTACGCTCCATTGTTTTTTCCCACCGATAATCCGACGCACAGAAAGTATCATTTCTCCTCCAAGAATACTTATCAAGGGAAATGCGGTGATTAAGCGATAAGACCAGAAAGAGGGAAAAAGCGCAGGAAAAAGGCCACTTATGAGAACATACAAAAGCAAACGGCCAGATTGATTGAGGACAACTCTGCTTGTTGTAGTAAAATGAAATAGAAGAATCGACAAAAATATGCCTATCATACGGGACCCTCCGACAATACCCCACGGTTTACTCCACGATGAATAAACAAAAAGATTAAATGATATCGTAAAATGGATGAAATCCCCAAAAGCATCTGTTCTCATTAAATATCTCCAAAACACGGCGATTGGCAAAAGGAGGCCCGATCCGTATACGCCGACTCCGCACAAAAAATCCTTGAACGCACAATGCATGGATTGCTTGCTGCATCGAACCGCATACCAGAGCAAAACAGCAATCACAGAAAAAAAAGACGTCTGTTTTGTAAGAACCGCCAGACTGTGTGTGATACCTGCAAGGAATAACCAAAACATTTTATTTCTTTCTGTATGCTTAAGGAGAAGAAAAAATGTAGCGAGGACAAAAAATGAAACCAGAATTTCCCCAATTTCCGTGTTAATAAATAAAGGGAAAAGCAACAACGTATAGAAAATATATGAAGTTATTGCTAACCGCAGGGATTTTGTTCGTAATCCGAAAAACAGCAATAATCCAATAAAGAGATGTAAAACAAATATTAC
The DNA here is from genome assembly GCA_964367065.1 of uncultured Gammaproteobacteria bacterium. Classification (GTDB taxonomy): domain Bacteria; phylum Patescibacteriota; class Microgenomatia; order UBA10105; family UBA927; genus JACREP01. The sequence continues at coordinate 1,618 of CAYIWI010000027.1, read as the reverse complement.
TGCCTGGTAGGCAAATTCTGATACTCCAACTATTTTGTATACTAAAGAAAGCAAAAAAATGTCCAATGGTGTACGGATCCAAATGAAATCCCTATAAGGAACAAGGCCATTCAGGATAAGCCATGGCCGATGGAGTCCCTCTGTCCACGGGTAAAAGGGGAGGAAAAAAATATTCAGCGCTATCCAGACACCTCCGAGTATGAGCAAAACGATGGTCATGGTTTTACTGTTTCAATATACACCAATGGCCAGAACGGGCGAAACCGAAGGACAGACTGGACAAACGGCCGGACGAGAGCCGGTATAAAGGCAATCGGATAATGCATGGGGAAATAATCTATCGCGTTCACCCCAAAACCCGCGCCTTCAAACAAGCGGCGCAATTGTCCCGGGGTAAACGACTGTTCATACCCATATGCCATAAATTTCCCTTTCATGAGTTTCAGATGAAACCACTCCATAATCTGCTTAATAAGCGGAATGTTAGGCAGGTCACCGCGGAGTTGATGGTAGGTAAGCGTTGTGAATGACACGACCGGGACAACCGCAACCATTGTCCCTTTCTTGTTTAGCACCCGATATGCTTCTTTTACTGCCTGTTGAGTATCCCGAACATACTCCAGCGACATACACGACCAGATAAAGTTAAAACTGTTGGTCCGAAACGGCAAATGAAGAAGATCGCCTTGTATAAATTTCCCTTTAACCTTGCGCTCCTTAAACAATTTCCGCGATTTGATAATTGCTTGCTCTGCAATGTCGATACCAACGATTTGCGCTCCTTCTTTGGCCAACACGCTTGCGACAAATGCAACCCCGCAACCGAGATCAAGAACCGTCCCCCGTCTCCAATGCTTTTTATACCGGGCAAGAAATTGCCAATATGATTGGACCGTCGGATCGGTTGTAAGATTTCTTCGCAAGTTCTCTCTTGTATGAAGGACTTCCCACTTCTTTTTGGAAAGAATCACGTCGTTGGTAAGTTTCATGTAATAGTTACTTCAGCCACACCAATGTGATACAAGAATTTCCTTCTTCCGCTGTAGAAAAGCCGTATGTGATTGTTTTCAACAAATGGAAATGCTCGACTTGCTGAAATGCTGTCCCAGGCGCCAGGGGTCACGTCCAGAATCGGATTGCCGCTAAACTTTGCCCACCGGATAAGATCAGAGCTCGTCGCAATCCCGGTCCGTTCAATGCCTTTTGCATCAATGCCGCTGTAAAACATAAGAAATTTCCCGTTCCAATAAATCACCCGCGGATCAGAAATACTTTTTTCGTCCCACGTACCTCCGTTGCCTAGGTCAAGCACGGGTTCGGGCAATCGTTTGTTGATGCGGGCTATGGTTTTTCCTGTCGCAAGACCAATGCGTTCCCGTTCTCCGTCGTGTCCGGCGTAATAAAGATAATATGTTCCGTTTCGCGTAAACACACAGCTCCGGCTCACATGCCGCTTCTCCCACCGGGATGTTCCCACCGTAAATACCGGATTCCCTATGTGCTTTACCCAATGATGCAGGTCGGTGCTTTTCGCAAGTCCAATCTCCTCAAGCCAATCACCGACGCTGCTTCCGTCATACAGCATCGAATGTGTTTCTCCTTCACCGAACACAAATCC
>CAYIWI010000026.1:5659-8950 GCA_964367065.1 uncultured Gammaproteobacteria bacterium | reverse complement strand
AATACCCGGACCTTCTAAGCGGACCAAAAACCCGCCCTGATCGGCCGCTTCATTGAAAAAATTTACCTTCGGGTGTACCAAAACGTGCCGGTTCTTGCGATATCTTCATCTACAAAAGCCGATCTGGTGTGCGAAGGGTTCAATCCGGGAAATATTACAGTGATTCCAATGGGAATAACCGTGCCACGCCGTCTCCCTAACGTTCTGAAAGAAAAAAATCCAACATTGATTTATGTGGGTAGGATAAATAAACAAAAGGGCATAGAGGATGCGCTTGTTGCATTTCGGTTGGTACACAAGCAAATACCCGCGGCCAAATTCTGGGTTGTGGGGTCAGGAGACGCGGGATACAAAAAAAAGATAGTGGGATTGATTGACGAGTGGGGACTTACGCGGTCTGTGGATTTTTTTGGATATGTGTCGTTGGAACGGAAATTTCTTTTGCTTGCCCGCGCACATCTTTTACTGTTTCCGTCACTGCATGAGGGTTGGGGACTGGTGGTGCATGAAGCGGGATTGGTAAGTACACCCGCTATTTCATATAATGTATCGGGACTCAAAGACGCGATTAAACACGCAAGAAGCGGCATCTTAGTGGATCCTCGTCCAGACGCTCTTGCGGATGCTGTCGTTGGCGTATTAGTAAACTCCAAATACTACACAACATTGCAGCGGGGTGCAAAAGAGGAAGCGAAAACACATACCTGGGAACGCACTGCAGGCAAAGCTTTGCAATTTCTTAAGACACTATGAAGTCATTTATCAAAAAAAACATATTAGGATTGGTGATATCGGTCGCCTTCTTCATCACAGGAATTTCAACGCTTTCGCATTACGGGCTTAATATAGATGAGCCGATCCATTTTATACGGGGCCAAGCGTATCTTACACTTTTGACGAAATGGCGGTCATTCTATACGCCTGAGGAATTGAGCGGTACGCGCGTGAGCGACTGGAAGATTCAGGGGTATAACGGGGCATATTTTTTGGAGAATGACAGCGGACATCCCGCACTCAACGGCATTTTGGCTGCTGCCTCCAATAGAATCTTCTATGAAAAACTCGGAATCCTCGGCGATCTTGAGTCATACCATTTGTTTGAGATATTCATTTCATCGCTTCTCGTTTTTCTGGTCTATTATATGGCGGCTACTGAGTGGGGCCGGTTTGCCGGTATTGCGGCGGCACTCGCCATGTCCCTCTATCCGTTATTTTGGGGCGAATCGCACTTTAATATAAAAGATCCAATTGAGACCACGTTTTTTGCCTACACCGTATATTTTCTGTATCAGGGAATACAGCGAGGGAAAGCGAAATGGTTTCTTGTTTCAAGTGTCTGGTTTGCACTCGCATTTGCCACAAAATTTAACATTCTTTTTCTTCCATTTATTATCGTCCCATATCTTTTAATCCGATTTAGACGGAATATCGCGCGATTAAGATTGGGCATCTTAAAGAAAATACCATTGACGGTATATATAAGTCTTGTTACGTACGTGATCATTGTACTTGGGATTCACCTATTGACGCGTCCATACCTTTGGCTTGATCCTATCGGTCGATTCCAACAAATCATCGGATACTATCAGGGCATCGGTACGGGAAAATTCTATCAACCCTCATACATCATAAAAGGGTGGAATATGTACCCGTTGATTTTTGTAATCGCCTCTACCCCGATCGTGATATTGGTGCTTGCTTGTTTAGGAATCATGTATGGAGGCACAACGTTGCGAAGGAATAAGAATTCACTTTATTCGTTGCTCCTGTTGTGGCTTGCGGTACCCATTCTTCGCGTCATGTGGCCCGGAAGTTCAATCTACAGCGGTGTACGCCAAATCATGGAATATATTCCGGCAATGGCGGTCCTGGCAGGACTTGGGGCGCTTGTCGTTCGTAATTTCTTGACAAAAATTTCAGGAAAGGCAAGCATTGTGAGCATTTTAACCTTGGCGCTTTTTTTGCCCATCACGTTTAAACTTTGGCAACTGCATCCGAATGAAAACGTTTTTCTCAATAGGTTGGTTGGCGGAGTGCGGGGGGCAGTGGATAAAAAAATCCCCGGTTCTGCAGAAACTATGGGAAATGTATACCTTCAGGGAGTCCGATGGCTGAACAACAATGCAGAGCCTAACGCGCGATTTGGGCTGCCCGTGGGGCTTCTGTCTAATATCCCCACCGAGTATTTGCGCGCTGATATCCGTGTCGGATCTTATTTTTCCGGTATGAAGCAGGACGGGGAATATATGATGGAAATGGTCTCTGTGGATTTTCCTCCCCCGCGGTATAACTTTTGGTATTTAGATCGATTTCTGACACCAGTGTATACGGTTGATGTGGGCGGCGTGTCACTGCTTAAAATCTGGAAAAATGATGGTGCGCATACAAAAGAAGCATATCGGGGTGAAGTCGAATTTCCCGTTGCCGCGCCAGCAGGAGGTGAACGCGACGGATTTGTAAGCGTGCAATTGGATACGCCATTACGGCTTACCCGACTTGAAGTGTACCATGATGCAGGATTAGACTGCGCGGCGCAGACCCCCGGAACCGTTGTTATAAGCCGGGACGGAAAGGAACAATTTCAGATGCCGGACGATTTGATGAATATGCAGGGGCCGTATGCCGCTTCCCTCCAGACGGTTAATCGGTTCGTCTATTTTTTTGCCGCAGATCGTGTGCAGACCATACAAATAATCCCGTCGGACGGGCGCGCGTGTCTATTGCGGGTAAGGGGAGCGCGAGCATTCGGATTGCCTGAAGTATAAACCCTTTTTGGATTTGAGCAAATATCCGGTCAATGTGCAGGCAAGAGGGGTTGAGTGATGACACGGGAAAGATTTACTCGCATTTTTTGGAGTCCGAATCGTGTTTGATATGCGGCAAATGCGCCGGCACCAAGGCGTTTTCGCAGGTTTGGATCTTTTATAAGGCGTATGATGGCCGCGGCAATGGCATCTCTATGTCCCGCCGGGACAATAAGACCGGACTGTAGATGGGTGATATCTTCCGGAATACCGTCACATTTACTGCCTACAATCGCTTTTCCGTAACTCATTGCCTCCAGTACCGTGAGCGCGCTACTTCCTTGCGCCAGTGGCACTATGATGGCAATATCTGCTTCTTTTAGTATCGGCCGGATATCAGGTACAAACCCCAGAACAGAGACGTTGTGTTCCAGATGAAGCTTTCGGACAAGTTTTTTGTTGAGTTCTAAAAGCTCACCGGTTCCAATAATATAGCAATGAGCACTGGGATTGACTGCAATCACCTGCTCCATTGCCCGAATAAGAA
>CAYIWI010000026.1:0-5649 GCA_964367065.1 uncultured Gammaproteobacteria bacterium | reverse complement strand
GGATCTTGGCGGCAAATGGAAACGATGAGTGGGTGTGGGAATGACGAAGGCGATGTGGTTTGCGGACCTTCTCGCGAAAAAATATCCACATACCAGGGAAAGCGAATGATTTTTTGTCTCGATGGGAGAGAGAAGTATTTTTGGATAATTCGTTCGGACGATTGATAGTGGATAATAATTTTATCGCACCACCACAGGGTAATCTGTTCAAGGATATGAAATATACGGGCGACCACGTGATAAACCATAAAGTATTTGATTTTTGGTCCTATGCCGTAATCATCCACGCGAATTGCGTTATACGCGCCATGCATTTCATGACGGGTACTGGTGAAATAGCTAGTAAATAATGATACAGACGCTGCTCGCGGAGGAAAGAGCTTGAGAAGTGCTCCGGGGAATCCCCAAGGACCCATGCCCCAAACGATACAGCTTTTGTTTTTGGAATTATTAAGAACATGTTTCATTGTTTTATAGAAAAGGATGCTATAATACGGTAATCCGGCGAGTGCAATATGCCGTAATATCGGGAATAATCGAATAAGTTTGGTACCCGAAAAATAGACAGTTCCATATTGGGTTTTTTTGATACCGGGAATATCGCTTATTGCGAAAATGCTGACGGTATACCCAAGAGATGTGAGTATGCGGCCAAGTGTATGGGCATATGCAGGATATCCACCAGAGTCGCCGGCTGGAGATTTGCCACTGATGATGAATATATCTGGTTTTTGTCTCATGAGTATGTTGGCAGGTGATGTGTTATTATAGCATAGAATTTTATCGACGAAGGATAAGGAGGCACAATGATTCCATTGGTTAAATCAACATTTTTTAATGAGAGGAAAACCAAAGAAGCAATCTGCCAATTCATCCGAAAACAAGACAAGTTGAGCTTTGGCGCGGAATGTGAACGCTTTGAAAAAGCATTTGGGAAATGGCAACAAAGAACCCAGTGTGTATTTCTCAATAGCGGAAGTTCAGCTAACCTTGCAATCATCCAAACATTATTGAATTTGGGGATGCTTAAGAGGGGAGATTACGTCGGTTTCTCGACACTCACCTGGTCTACCAATGTCATGCCGCTCATACAACTAGGCCTTCACGCAGTGCCTATTGATGTAGAACTTGATACACTGAATGTTTCCCATCGGCTGTTTCTAAAAACTCTCTCGCACTTCCCAATTAAAATGCTTTTCCTCACCAATGCCCTGGGGTTTTGTGACGATATTGATCGTATTGCCCAAGAATGTCGTGCACGACATATCCTTCTTATTGAAGATGCCTGTGAATCACTTGGGACCGTCTACAAAGGAAAAAAGTTGGGAAATTTTGGGATCGCGTCTACATTCTCATTCTACGTTGGTCATCACATGTCAACCATTGAGGGGGGCGCAGTTGTCACCAACAATGAACGTATTGCCACCATGCTTCGACTGGTACGCGCTCACGGGTGGGACAGGAACTTAAGTTTTGCGAAACAAAACAAAATTCGAAACAAATTTAAGGTAAATTCCACATTTTATTCCCGGTATACATTTTACGATTTAGGATATAATTTGCGCCCGACAGAAATTAATGGATTTATTGGTACTACCCAACTCCAATATTTAACGACCATCATTAAAACAAGACAAGAGAATTTTATGACACTCGCTCGTGCAATATATCAACGATCAGCCATGTACTACCCTATCCGATACGATCACATTGATGTGGTATCAAATTTTGCGGTTCCTATAATCTGCCGAAGTCAAAAGATTCGGGATGCGCTAGTGAAACGATGTGAAGGAATAATAGAAATTAGGCCAATTATCGGTGGAGATATGATGCAGCAGCCATTTTTTAAAAAATACATGAGTCCATTTGGTCAATTGCCAAATATTAGAAATGCGAAAGTCATCCATAGCCAGGGTCTGTATTTTGGGAATAATCCGGAGTTGACACGTACAGATATTGCAACTATTGTTAAGACATTTAGTCAAAATATCTCGTGAACATTTGCGTCGTTACTTATATATTTCCGAAAATACGTTATGGTACGACTGCGGAAAGATATTCTTGCAGCAATTTTCATCTCATTTGTTTTTTTCATTGTCGGCCTCGTGACTATTTCCGACTACGGCATTAACTGGGATGAGCCGACGCATTTCACCCGGGGGTATGCCTATTTAGATTTTTTTCTTTCCGGGGGAAAAGCATCGTCGGACCTGTCGGCACTCGCGCGTCGAAGCATCTATCACGATCAAAAAATCCGGGCAGATTTTTGGTTCAAAAATGACAGCGGACATCCGCCGTTCAATGGTATACTCTTTGCCGCGTCCAATAAGATTTTTTACGAAACACTTGGCATCTTACCGGATATTGAAGCATACAGTTTGACAGGGATTGTTTTGGGTGCAGTGTTCCTGTATTTTTTTGTACGGTTTGCTACGGAACGCTTCGGCGCTATAGCCGGGATTATTGCCGGACTTTCACTTGCCATGTATCCGCTCTTTTTTGGCGAAGTGCACTTCAATGTCAAAGATCCGCCGGAGATGATTTTTTTTAGTGCAACAGTGATGCTTCTCTATCTTGCGGCCACAAAAGTATCGCTTATCCATACCCTTCTGGCAGGGCTTACCTTTGGGTTAGCGTTGGCGACGAAGTTCAATGCCATCTTTTTGCCCCTTATCTTCCTGCCGTGGTTTGGCACCTACATCTGGCAGCACCGCAGTGCGCTTCGGGGTTTGCCTGCAAAAAAGAAGCTGCTGTTATTTTTTCTTTTTCCAACCGTTCTGGTTGTGGGGCTGGTTATCCTGTTCGTTTCATGGCCGTATCTGTGGAGAGACTTTCCGGGACACATACTCAAGATACTCGCGTTTTATCGAACCATCGGAACGGTTGAAAATTACCAGCCGTCTTACTTATTCTATGGATTTAACCTCTACCCGTTGATATGGATTATCATGACGACACCGATTATTGTCTTAGTATTAAGCGCCGCAGGTTTGGTGTATGCCCTGCGGTGCACCAAACGTGACTCCTCAAGTCTCTGCGCTCTTCTCATGTTATGGTTTCTGGTTCCTGTGCTGCGCGTCACCATTCCCGGGACGAGTATTTACGGCGGCGTGCGGCAGATTATGGAATTCTTGCCGGCCATCGCCCTGCTTTCGGGCATTGGCGGCAGCGTACTCTTACGGATGTTTCAAAAACGGTGGCGATATGCAGGCATGATAGTGTTTGTCGGCCTAGCGTTTGTCTTGCACGGACTGGAGCTTACTTCGTATCATCCCAATGAGAGTATATTTTTTAATAGTCTTACCGGTGGTTTGAAAGGGGCGTATGATAAGCAAATTCCCGCGGCAGGTGAAGATTTGGGTAATGTGTTCCGGCAGGGGGTAAATTGGCTTAACCAGCATGCCGAGAAGAAGGCGAAAATTACGTTTATCATGCACGGGGCATCAGCCCTTCCGTGGATATGGTTACGGCCAGATTTGGTGTTTTCTGAAGAGTGGTGGAGCGGGTTTGAACAGAAGGGGGAATATATTACGGAAACGACGTCTGCAGGCTGGACGGATGTGTTTTATTTTAAGTCATTGTACGCGGAACGTTTTTTGGATCCGGTCTATGTGTTGAGGGTGCGCGGTGCACCAGTTCTTAAAATTTGGAAAAACAGCCCAGCGAACGTCCGTCCGGGATTTCGTAGGCAAAAGATGACAGAAGCAAAACCTATCCAAGAGGGGAGGTCGCTGTTTATTCTGCTACCTGAAATTGTGCCCTTAACGAAACTGGAGTTGGAATATGGGGATAGGGATTGCCAACCATTGCAAGAAATTAGCATCGCAGTTTCGTCGGATAAAATCACTTGGTACGATCCGTATTCTCCCATTGTTACCTATGACGACGGAGGAAAAGCATTTACGATAAGTGAGGGAAAAATCACACGCCTGTTTCCTGCGGATCAGGCAGCGGTTATACGGTTGAGGGCGCAGACAGACGATAGTTGCCCTATCAAAAACGCGCGGAAGGCAATTGTGTGGTTTTTGGACGAGAACGCAAAAAATAATGAGTGATCATTTCCGCAATAAGGCCGGTTGAGAAAAGTTGCACACCTAATACCATAAAAAGGATACCGGCCAGAAGCATGGGGATTCTCCCTCCGGTGGTACCGGTAGTCACTTTAATAGAGGTGACGTAGCCATCCATAAGAAATCCCAGGGTGAATAGCAAAAACCCAATCCGGCCAAAGAAGTGCGCGGGTTTAGTGGAATAATCGGTGAGAAATATTGTGGTTAATAAATCCAGAACCCCCCGCCAGCTCCGTCCCCAGCCGTAATTGGACGTTCCGTAGAGACGCGGCCGATGCCGGACGGGCACTTCGGTCACACGGAAGCGTTTCTTAGCCGCTAACACCGGAAGAAAGCGATGGAGCTCTCCGTATAGCGGGATCTCAACAGCTACTTCCCGTCTGAACGCCTTGAGTCCGCAGTTGGCATCATGGAGGCGAACTCCGGTAACAAGCGACGTACCCCAATTAAACAGCAGGCTGGATGTGCGTTTGGTGAGCGTGTCTTTGCGGTGTACCCGCCACCCGGATACCAAATCAAAACCTTCGTCGAGTTTACGGATGAGCTTGGGAATTTCCATCGGATCATCCTGAAGATCCGCATCAAGCGTGACGATAATTTCTCCTGCGGCGAGTCCAAAGCCTGCTGCGAGAGCTTCTGACTTGCCGAAGTTGGCACGGAGCGTCATTACTTTTACCCTGTTATCTTTTCCGGTCAATGTACTGAGTACGGCACTTGAATTGTCCGTTGAACCGTCGTTTACATAAATGATTTCATAGGGCTGTCGCACTGAAGTCAGTGACGAAACCAGTTCTTTATGGAGCACCAGAAGGGATGCTGCTTCATTGTGGAGAGGTACGACGACAGAAAGCAAGACCCGCGGTATCGGCATGAGCGTATTATATCACGTGATCGCCACGTGATCAGGGCAAAAGATCTTCGGGGAGTTCTTCAAAAAGCCGTTTCTTTTGATATTCCTCTATGCTTTGAACGTTCCGTTTGGAAAAATCAATAACCACGTGGAACGTCGTTGCGTCCTCAGGCGATACACGGTCGGCCAGAGATCCCAGAACTTCCTGATGCTTGGCCGCGGCAGTTTTGAGTTTCACAAAGTATTCTGCTGTTGGCTTTTCGCCAAACCGGTATAATTCCTGTGTCAGCAAGGTATAGTTGTGTTCTGCTTTGAGTGCCGTCTGTTTGGCCAGCACGATTTGATTTTTGTCTACCAACATCGCTGTTGCCAACATGCCCTTATCCGTAAGCAACAGATACAAGTCTGCTTTGCTTTTCGGGTTGGTGGTGAGCCACAGCATAATTTTGTCCCGAAGCACCTTGAGCTTGTACAGGGAGTGGTCCGGCAGAATGCCGGGGAAGGGTAAATCGTATGCAACAATCGTTGGAGTAGAAGCTTGAGCTGATTCAACTTCCTGAGCGGCTACGTTCGGGGAAAACACGAGTGCGGCAAATGCAAGGAATGCGAAGAGGAGCGCAATATATTTTTTCATATGCATGAAGTATACGCGGGTAGCCGGCGTTCGTCAACAGGGGTGGTATAATGCGTGCAATAGCATGAAGCCCCTGGTTTCCGTCATTATTACGA
>CAYIWI010000025.1:0-9292 GCA_964367065.1 uncultured Gammaproteobacteria bacterium | reverse complement strand
TATCTACATTGGTAATTAACGATCGATATGCGGCTACTCCCAGATATAATAAGATAAAAATGCGGATAAAGGATCCAATAAAAGCTGAAACAATAAATGTGCGGATATTTAGTTTAATAATTCCGCAGACAAGAGATAATGGTGTTGTAGGTATGATTGGAATAGCACGAAGAAATATCAGAACAAGAATATCTCTCCACGATCCGTTAAAACGTTTACCGATATTTTCTACATCCCGATGAGAGATTTTAAATAATCTTCCAAACCGTCCAATGAAAAAATCCTCCGTCTTATCTGCCACAAAATAAAGAAAAATAGAGCCGATTGTTTTTCCAAAAACAGCAATACTTGTAAGCAGTAACACATAGAGAGCCGAAAAATTTCGATTATAGGTCGCCATCTTTGTTATGATCAGAAGAAGAGGTGAAGGAAGAGGAGGAAAAATCCCGCCGCATACCAGGTGAGGCGTTCTGCGGTAAAAAAGATCCAACCGGCAAATAACGGAATAGCCAGGATTAAGCTCCCCAACCCCGCCCACGCAAACCATCTGGGCATACGCCGGCTCAATAAGATACCGATGGCTATAATAAATGCTATGTCTTGTGCTTTCATCCGGTTATACTGCGATAATAGTTGATCGTTTTTTTGAGCCCCTCATCCACAGTTATGCGCGGTTCCCAACCCAATATTTTGCCCGCCTTCGCGATATCCGGTTGGCGTTGTATGGGATCATCCTCCGGTAATGAGTCGTGGACAATTTTTGACGCCGTACCGGTCATGGACTGTATCTTTTTTGCCAAATCAATCACCCGGTACTCTTCCGGGTTTCCGATATTGATGACTTCTCCCGATGCTTTTTTCGTAAATTGTGCCCTCATAATCCCCTCCACTAAATCCGAAACATAACAGAACGACCGGGTCTGACCACCGTCTCCATACACCGTAAGCGGTTTTCCATCAAGCGCCTGGGTAATGAAGTTCGAAACGACACGCCCGTCGGTTTTACGCATCCTGGGGCCGTAGGTGTTAAAAATTCGCACAATCCGTGCATCCACCCCGTGACGGCGCAGATAGAGCATCGTCAACATCTCCCCGTACCGTTTGGATTCATCGTAACAGGATCGCACGCCGTTTGGATTGACGTTACCCCAATACGTTTCCTTCTGCGGATGTTCCTTGGGGTCACCGTACACTTCACTCGTTGATGCAAAAAGAAACGTTGCCTTGTGGGCTTTCGCCACGGTGAGCAGATTTCTGGTACCGACCGAGTTCACCAGGGCCGTTTCTTCCGGATATTTTTGATAATCAACAACGGACGCCGGCGATGCCAGGTGAAAAATATAATCGATGCTGCCTAAAATCGGGAGCTCCCGCACTACATCATAGCGGATGAAAGTAAAAAGCGGATTCTGTTTTGCTTCTTCAAGATTTTTTTCCGACCCGGTGAGGAGATTGTCTATGCAAAAAACGCGGTGATTGGCGGCAAGCAGCGCGTCGCATAGATGCGAACCGATAAATCCTGCCCCTCCGGTCACCAAACTTACTTTTTGCTCTGCCATAGGTTGTATTATACCAATTTTATTTCACTGCCGGATCTTATAGAGCGCAATGCGCTCCGTCACTCCCGGGACAGTAAGCTTCTCCAGCCAATCAATGCCGTCAATTGCACTCTCCCAGGCCAATCGTTTCGCATGATCATACTTCCTGTCTGTCAAAAATATCTCTCCCTCCGAATCATACGGGACAGCGATAAACGCCGGGTGCTGGCGGCGGACAACGTCTCCCGCCGCAGTAGCCAACGTGAGAGCAAAATCGTCCGGCGGCAAGTCAGCCAGTTCATCCTGACTGTTGACCGGTCGAACCGTATCAGAATAAAAACCGAACCGTTGTATCCGCGGAACCCACAGCACGCTGTAATCGCCTCCCACATGAAGAAAAAAATCCTTCAAACGCACGTACTCCGGCGGAACGGTTCGCGGCCGGAATGTGCCGGTAAGCGCCCCTGCGAATGCCTGCCGATGCAAAACAATCCAAAACAACAAAAACGTAAAAAAAAGCATAACCCAATGCCTGCGATGTACTTTTTGCGTGAGGAGAAGCAACGTCGATGGAATAAGGACAGCATAGGAAAGAGCAATGAGAACGTAAAATTTGGTCGGATCACGAAATATCATAAATCCGGGTATGTATGATAACCATCGGTATACCTCCCCAAATGGGGGATTAACGCCTTTCGATAAAAACGCGCCGACCAATGCGAGCACGGCAAAACCCAAAAATGATTTTTTCATCTTTGTCATAATCAGCAAACTGCCAAATGCCAAAATGGGGATGATCAAAAACTCGGGTCTCATAAAGCCGATTTTTCCGAAAATGTTCTGCGGCCAATTGGGATGCAGCAGACCTATGGTGTTGGAAAACGTCGCGAAACTGAAAAAGCCTATGACATCCCCTTGCGTTGCCGCGTCATAGAACGATCGATAGGACAATGCGTTCGGAATAATCCAAAAAGAATTGACAACTATTGCCACGCCCAGCACAACGACTACCGTCAACCGAGCCGAGGCAAAACCGATGATCTTTGACGCACGAGGTCGGATGAGTAGGCAGACCAACCAGCCGAATAGTGTTACGATAAATACCCGAGGATCAAACATGAGCTGAGCGGATACAATGAGGGCCAATACTGCGAATTTCCTAACACCAACATCGGGCTTTCTGAATAAGCGCATAAGGGCGTACCAGACAGCAGGCGCCAGCGCATACGCCATCGCTACCCCCATCTGTCCCCCACCCACGATCATGAGAATGTAAGAATTCACGGTGTATATCAGGCTGCCGACCAGCGCGAGTGTCTTGCGTGGGATTGGCGAGACATCGTCGGAAAATGCGTCGTATACGAAGATGAAGGAACTTGCGACGGCAATAAGCAAAAACGGATAAAACCAAAACAGCTTTTCCGTCACTTCCCAAGGCAATCCCAGTACCTGCACGCCCAGTTTTGCCGTCAGGTGGTAATACGTATCAAGCCAGAGTGCTTGGTTACCCGGCACGGCCGGCAGGCTGACAATTGTTTCGCGGAATAAATACGGCCAGTCGCCGCTGGATAACGTCTTGCCCATGCCAAACCAGGGTAAGTAAATCCAGGCAATCACCAAACCGATGAGGCTGCCCATCACTCCCATAGGGTTTTATGATTTCTCCCGACCCGTCATGTCTTTCAGATACCGGATAAGGATAAAAATAAGCAGTATGAAGACAAATTCTCCGAAAGATTCTGCTATTTCCTTGAACCGGAAAATGGTAAGGATCCACGCGGCCCCCAGCGCGCCCAACGAAAGAAAGACGACGAGCGCGATGCTCGGGGGGAACAGCATGTACCACGCCAGAAGCACGAAAAACGCAATCATCTTAGAGGTGAGAAGAATGTTTACATACGGCACCGAAATGGACAAGAACGTCAGAACCGAAAAAAGGGTCATAAGTACGACGATTTGGACGATATGCTCGCGTACCCACACAAATATTTTTTGCCCAACGGCGTTACTTTTCATTCGTTTCCTTTCGCCTCCCTAAATTCACGTATACCAGAAAACCTGCGGCCAGAGTTAGTCCGCTCACCCATATGCCATACACAAAGAATTTTTGCGGCACGTAGGTAAGCGTCAAATCAATATCGCCCGTATCCTCGATAAACCATACATTATTGTACGTATTCCCCAAGATATGCAGATCTTCCGAAATATCCGCATCGGAGCCCGCTACACGTACCTTCCACCCCTGATCATGCCGTTGGTTGAAGACGAAAAAAAACGGGCTGCCGGCGCCCTGTACATGGACGCGGTATTGGGTAGGATTTACTTTTACGAGTGTCAATTTCGGCTCGGCCGAAACCGGTGAAAGCGAAGCACGTTTCGCCAACCGTACATTTGGTTCCGCAATTTCGGTAAATGACGGCCGTCTGATGCTGGTCTCAAACATCTCACGCGTCAAAACAGGAGCACAGAACGCTATCCGAAGTTTTTGCGGCTTGGCAATTCCCCCGGTCATGCCGGGGGATATGGCATAGTCAAAATCTCCGCCTTCATTCGTTGACTCCGTAACACTGGAATAAATAATGGGAGCAAACGATCCTCCGGTATCCACAAAAAAGAATGACCGCTTCCCCATGGGTTTTTCCACCTCAAAGCGCAGGCGATAAAACCGGCCGGGATCATACGGTTCAATGATCGAAGTAAAACAGCGGTTATCCGCAATCGTTTCTTCAACGACCCGCTGGAAAAGATTTTGAGGCAGACGGACCTGCAGCTCCAGTGTGTGCTTACCGTCGGAGAAAAACGCGGAAGTGCTGGCCGTAACGCCGTCAACCAAAATTTTCTCAACCAACTGTTCCCTGTCTGTCTGTATGTCGTAGGTACCGGAAGACTTCACTGTAACCCCGTATATCTTTTTTCTGTCAAAATCTTTCTTTGTAAAGTACGCTTCGGTCTTTTGCAACACGGCAATGAGCTTTGCCAGCACGGATTGGATCACCGGTTGATCCTCTTTTTTTGTGATGAAGATATATGAGGAAAGATTGGCAACTTGCGAATTGATGTATTCATGCACAGCGTCGGCGAGTGCATAAGGATTGCTCGACTGTCCGCTGACGCTGCTGAACGTTTGCAGAATATTTTCCAAAATCTTCACGTATTTTTCCGCAACAAGGGCGATATACGAAGATTGGCCGCGATTGATAAAATACGTAAGTTCAGATGAGCTCTTAAGGGACTCTCCCAAGAGGCTAAACAAGAGTGGTTCCCCGGTCTTTTTTGATCGAATAAGTGAATTTTTCCACTCAACGAACGGGTACAGCGGAGAGTCCGGCAGAATACGGGAAGCAGGAAACTGCACGGCGATCTGTTCCTTTTCTGCTTTGCAACTTAGACACGGGGGATACAGAGCTACCGGAAATTGAGTAGCATCCGGAAGGGTTGCAACGACCTCATCAGATAAAAACAGATCATAGGGCAGGATATCCCGTCGTGAAAGTCCGCTCGCTACGTCCGCCACGATAAGTTTATTCGCCGTGACGCCGCGGACAACCGGTTTTTCGTTTCCATACCCGTACACGTACCACTCCCCGAACGTTGCAATGTGCGCAACCCGCGGATTATGGAGAATCGTATCCTCCAGCACTTCAGGCCTCACCGCTTCCTGATCGGGAAAGTCATAGTAAAAATCGCGCCGGACCAAAAAATATTGAATTCCCAATACGTCACTCATCGCATCCATCACGCCGTAATTGCGTTCTTCAATTGCATGATACAGGATGCCCATAAGACGCTGTTCCGGAGAAGCTAAATTGTCTAAGTTCTCGACAAGACCTGTGTTCCCGAAATTTCCAAGGATGGGAAAAAGACTTAAATATTTCCACCGGTACTGCTCAAAAAGCCAATTGTCGTTGAGCTTCGGCAATAGAAGGATGCGTTTGTCACTTCCCTGGCGCGCCCACCACTCGGAAAATTGAGACACGTACCGGGGAATTTCCGACCGCGACGCAAATGATGCGGCGCTCATGCGGAAAAAATCTCCCGTAAGATACGGGAAGTGGTAAAGAACAAGGAGAGCCACGATACCCGCAGGGACCGCAAACTTTGCCAATCGGGACAGCGCTAGCATTCGGATAAGGGCAATCTTGGTAAGCATTAATTCCGCTGCCATCGCAAGTCCCAGGCCCACAAAATACGCGGCGGCAAACCAATACGCGTACCCGAATTTGAAAACCGGCGAGCGGAAAATAAGAAATCCGGGAACTCTTTTGAGCAAAAAATCAAAAATGAATCCTAACGGCGGATGGCTCCCGGCGGTAAAAAAGAGAGCAACAATAAGGAGAAGCAGCATATATGCGTGCATTGGAGTTTGCTCTTTTTTGGCGCGCAGAAGCGCGAAAAATATAAAGAACGGAAAAAGAAATCCCGCAAAAATAAACAATGGCTGCTGCAAATAGACAGAAGAGTACGGATGATTGATCCCGTTGTTGTACCAATCCGGAATTCCCTGCAACCGAAGGAGGTTTATGAAACTGGTATTCTCACTCAAATACGCCGACCAGCTTACCTGCCCGCTGATGCCGCCTGCTGCTGCCAGTAATGTTTTGTATCCTTTCAGCGTCCTGAAGATAAACGGCAAAAACGTATATGCGTTTAACAGAGAAAAAAACGCACCAAACAGAATAATGAGTGCGTGGAAACGAACGATGCTCTGCATATCTTTTTCCTGAAATTTCCGATACACGAAAAAGACATAAAACGTTCCAAGCACAACGAATAATCCGCCGTAGAGCGACAACCCCATCCATCCGCCACCATTGAAAATGGTGAGAATGAACGCCATACCTAACGCGATCTTGATTGTTTCCGTCCAAGATATTTTTTTAACCAAAAGTGGCACCAAAAGTGACAACAGAAGCGGCGTTGCGACCACGAGTGAAAATTTCGTGCGCTCCGCAATCCACCATGCCTGCAAAATATAAAAATTCACTGCGTAAAGGAGCGGAAAGAAGTACGTAAGATACGGTGCTTTAATAAGTTTGTGTTTCTCAAGCGTTCTCACCAAAACATAGGGTGAAAGAAGTAAAAGGAAAAACCATAATACAAACACCATTTTTTGGCTCGTTTGCGTCGAAAATCCCAAAAATTGCGGCAGGGAATCCAAGGCGTGAATCAGGAGACTTCCTTGAATACCGGATTGATCCATGCCGAAATTCTGCACCGTGGTCCAGGAATAGATTCTGTCCGTGAGAAACGCAACCGGGTTCAAAGGATAGACGTTATCGTACCCCAACAAAAGTTCCTTACCGCTAAACCAGCGGATGGGCAAAAGAGCCAGAGAAAAAAGAAGTATGGTCAGAACCAGGTGTGTCAGTTTCATGTCGCCTCCATTTGCCTGAAAGCATTGGTAAATGTTACATCCCACGTATTACGCTTGGCGAACCGTATAACATTCGCATAATATTTGTCATAGAGCTTTGGGTGCGCAAAAAAATCCATAATTGCTGCTGCCACTTCACTTCCATTATCCCCCGTTATCACTGCTGCTTCAAGACCTGCGAGTTCGCGGCCCAATGGCGGCACCCGACTAGTAATAATCGGGAGTCCCGCTGCTGCATATGCACGCACCTTGAGTGAATCACCATACCACCGCACGGAGCCGTGCACCTCCCGATACGGAGCAAGGGCTATCATATACCGTCGCAGGAGAGAAAACATCGCCGTTGTGTCCGGAATAAAACCATGAAAGGTGACATGCGCTTCAACCGACAGTTTTTTTGCAAACTCCCGCAGCCGCTGTGTTTCGCCCTCACCTTTTCCGATAATATGAAGCTGGGTTTTGGGAAATTTTGGAAGGATGTAAGTCAAAGCCTCTATGGCCACATCCGGACCGTTTTCGTACCCTAACGTTCCCATGAACACCAGCGAATACGGAATTCTTTTTGCCACGGGCAGATGTCTGATATATCGTTTCTCCAGTGCGTTGGGAACATGAATAACGGGGGCGCTTTTTGCCGGAGACAGTCCTGCGTGCACTCTGGCCGACTGCATCGCAACCGATACATCCCAAATATAATCGACACGGTAACAGCAAAACCGGTCCAACCACACATATAATCTATTAAATAATGGGTTCGTATAGCGCTGCGGCGAGTAATCAGAGACGTAGTAAATCACACGCCTCACCCGACCCATTTTTTTGAGCATTAATCCTGCAAGAGTATTCACGGACTCAAACCCAATAAAGTAATCATAGGCAGGCTTTGCACCAACAGCAGCCGCCAAAACGGATAACACATCCCGTATTTTAAACAGCGGGTGCGTATCATTGTCCGTTAGCCGCAAATTGCGAAGGAGGGTGTAGACCGGCCTCAGCTACCAACGATTCAGGGTTCGCCGATCTAGCTGTTTCCCGTCTTTATATCGCTCTATAAACGGCACGACGTCGGTGCTGCCTGTATGCGGCTGATCAACAAGGGTAAAAACGGATACACGCGGTGCAAAATATGCAATCATCGGTTCCACATTTCCATTCGTGGCTTCTCGCGTGTCGCCCCGATACGGAGAAAATGTGGCAAAGAGAATACGAAGTTTATGTAAGAGAGGTTTCTTCATTGTTCGCGCCGTTTCCTTTGTACAGTTGATTTATGGTGAATACGATCCTGTCGGTGCCAAACACATTCCACACGTCGCAGATAATACAGTCTTTGGAAACCAGTTGCCGCACTTTTTTAATATCCAATCGCTTGTACATATTATGATTGGTTGCCAAAAATATAACGTGTGCGCCCTTTACCGCTTCATAGACATCGCCGACAATTGGCTGATTGGCGTATTCACCAACAAACGGATCGTGGAGTGTCACGATTGCCCGCTCCCGAAGCATGGCTTTACGCACTTTGAAGCTTAACGATTCGCGAATGTCATCTATTTCGGACTTAAATGCCAATCCTAAAATCGCGACTTTTTTCCCGTTGAGGTTTATGCGTTCTTTTATCTTTTTCACCAGAAACAACGGGATAGACTCGTTGATTTTCCAACTGGTGGAAATAAGATCCGCAAACGGCAGATCTGAAATAAGGAAAAACCCGTCTTTAAAAAGGCATGGCCCGCTCGTGAGGCCCGGCAATGACAGCCCTCCCCGCTTATATTTCTTGTTTACGAGATTGACGATTTCGTAAATGTCCCTGTGGTGGCTCCCCGCAATGACCATAAACTCATTGGCGATGGCAAAATTGATATAGCGATACATGTTGGTAAAAAGTTTAGCAAGCTCGGCCGACACCGCATCAGTCGGGAGAGTTTCAATCCCTATGCCCTTAAAAAAATGCATTGCCTTTTTGGTGCTCTCCCTATCCACTCCACCGACAATTTGAGGAATGCTTTTGATTTCTTCTATCGCGTATCCTTCGGCGATGCGCTCAGGACAAAATGCGAGATAGAAATTTTTCCCCACTTCAATACCGCGCATGTCATTGAGAACCGACCGGACGTATTCCGTGGTTTTGGGCGCCACGGTGCTTCGCAAAATCATCGTCTGCCCGCGCGTAAGGTACGGAGCCATGCTCGCGAGAGCCGAATCTATTTGATCATACACTGGGTTCATGTTCTCATCGATCGGCGTCCCCAATGTGAGGATTATGTACTCCGCATGTTTCACGCAGGCATAATCCACTGTGGGCACAAATCTGCGATTGACGTGTTTTTTGAGTAATCGTTCGCCGTCTTTTTAGATCGGAAGAGCACACGTCTGAACTCCA
>CAYIWI010000024.1:0-9475 GCA_964367065.1 uncultured Gammaproteobacteria bacterium | reverse complement strand
GGTGATTGTGCCGGGCATGATGGCGTCGTGGAATAAGGAGGCCATCCTCGAAGGCCAGGCAAATCCATCCACGCCGTGGAAAATTCTGCCCTTTGTGACCGAATACGGTGGACTGGTTGACATGCTCAAACATCTGGGCTACACCGAAAACCAAAATCTTTTCCTCTGGCCCTATGACTGGCGCAAGTCCGTTGCCACCATCCAAACAAGCTTTGATACCTTCCTAAATAGCACCGTCAAACCTGCCAATCCGGGCCAGCCCCTCAATCTCGTCGGCCATTCGCTCGGCGGACTGGTTGCCCGCGCATGGACCCAGGCGGGCACTAATCAAACATCGGTAGGTCACCTCGTCACCGCCGGTTCGCCGCACGCCGGCGTAGTGCAGGCCTATCAGGCATGGTCCGGCGGAGACTTGCCGCAAAAAAATTCGCTTATCTGGCTGGCAGAGCGTTTGATGTTGGAACTCTACCGCAAAAACTTTGCCACTGACCGGGAAACCATCCAATCCGTGCTGCCCGTCATCCGCGACATCCTGCCAACTGCCGCATATCTCACGCGCCAATCAGATAGCCAGCTTATTGATCCCACAATAATGACCGCAACCAACGCGTGGCTTACGGCCCTCAACACCGGGGTCGCCCCGCTCTTTCCCATCTTTGATGCCGTCACGGGCACCACGTTTACGACCCCCGACGGCTTCACCGTCACCCCAGCCGCGTGGCTGGATACAGGGCTGGGCAATTGGTCAGACGGCAAGCCGGTATCGGAACAGACAACCACCGATGGTGATGCTACGGTTACCCGCTCCCGCGCAAACTTTGCCGGCGATCCCTCCATCACTCTCAACCAAAACCACGGCAATACCATCGCCTCCACGGATGGTATTGATGCAATTCTTGATAGTCTTTCTCTTCCTCACACGGCCAGCGATATTACTGCCGGAACTCCAACCACCGTTACTCCCGGTGCGCTGTTTCTCTTGCGCTCTCCGGCAACCCTGCGCGTTCTGTTTAATGGCACCACGTATGACGGGGCCGACGGCATCATCTTTATCCCCGGGGCATCATCCGGCACCTATTCGGTGGAGCTGACCGGCACCGGGTCCGGCTCCTATACGCTGGTCACGGCACAGCTGACGGATACGACCAACGTCTGGAAGCACTACTCGGGCACCATCACGCCCGGAGCCACCAGAACGTACTCGCTGTCGCTCAACATGGCACAACCGTCCGCAGATCCGGCCGCGGCCACCTCTACCCAACGACTCGACGAAATTGACCAACTGCTCACGGCCCTGGGAACCGACAGCTCCCTCACCCAAGCACGGCGGATATTGCAGCTTGCGCGTTCGTACCTTTCCAAAAATCGCTATAGCCAGGCAAAGACATACTTGGAAAATATCCTCACGCAACTGTCCCTCTACCGCAAATCTCAAACAAATGAGACGAATATCAATGCATCGCTTGCTGTTTCGGATAAAATTGTAGACCTCTACCACCAGGCGCTTTCCGCACAAGCCTACTTATTCCCGATATCCGAGCTCACCCGCATGGCAAATACCACGGCAGGCTATGAAACCAACGTCTCAAACAGGCTGTCTGCGGCGGCTTCTTCCGGCCAAAACATCACCAGAAAGTCACAACGGTTTGTGAACGGTCAGTCTTATAGGACGATGGCTTCGGAGGACAATTCCAATGGAAGACGCGCAAAAGCCCGGATTACGTTTTTCCTTTCCCAGCTCCTGTTTCGTGAAGCACTGTAGTGGTCGGTGGGGGATTTGAACCCTCGACATCTGCAATGTGAATGCAGCGCTCTACCGCTGAGCTAACCGACCCCTTGTTTTCTGCTTGCTTATCTTGACGAGCCTCATTATATCACGTACACTCAAAGTGATTATGGATATTATCAAACGGGCAATTGCTGCCGTTTTTGATTTTTTGCAGGGAATCGTCGTGTTCTTGGCCATTCTCGTCATGGTGTATCTGTTTATCATGTCGCCGCAGGAGATAAACGGCGCGTCGATGGAACCCAACTTTCATAACGGCGAATATATCCTGACCAATAAGGCCATCTATAAACTGCGCAACCCCAGACGCGGAGAAGTCGTCATCTTCAAATCACCCGATAATAAGGAAATTGACTATATCAAACGGATTATCGGCTTACCCGGCGATACGGTGATGCTGTCCGGCAATGCGCTCGCCGTCAACGGCCAGCGACTTGACGAGCCGTATTTGGCAGAGGGCACCTATATTTTCGGCGGCTCATATTTGCGGGAAAATGAGCCCGTTGTCGTGCCTCCCGGACAGTACTTTGTCGTCGGCGATAACCGGCCCCACAGCAAGGATTCTCGTGAGTTCGGGCCGGTTGCAAAAGAGGATTTTATCGGCCATGCGCTTCTTCGCTACTGGCCGCTTAGTAAACTCGGCCTTATTCAGCTTCCGCTGTACGCCACGAAGTAAGATCACTTTTTGCCAGCAGGAGGTGCGAGTTTTACCCGGATTTCTTTGAGGATTTTGCTCGTTGTCTCGAGGTTCCCGCGGATCACAAACACGAGACGCGCCTCTACTTTGGACTGCGTGATCTTCACCAAACCATTCACCGCCTGGGCGATTTCTTTGGCCATCGCGTCCAGATCGTCGCTGTGAATTCGCTCGACGCGCTGGGTGGGCTTTTTATCATACTGCGCCTTGAGTCTTCTGGCTAAATCTTCGGCCCGTCGGACTGACGCACTTTCCGCCAAAATCGTCTTGTAGGCCTCCACCATGAGCTTCACATCGCCCAGTCCCGCGATTGCCCGCGCATGACCTTCGGTGATGGAAGCGGAGATAATCCCGTCTTTTATTGCATCCGGAAGAGCCAGAAGCCGCATGGTGTTGGAAACGTACGATTCGCTTTTTCCGATACGTTTGGCGATTTCCTGAAGCGGCAATCCGAACTCCTCAATGAGTCGCTGGAATGCCTGTGCCCGCTCGATCGGATTTAAGTCTTGGCGCTGCACGTTTTCCACAATCGCCATCTCCAGCATCCCTTTCGATGTCGTTTCTTTTACCAGGACCGGTACCGTCGTGAGGCCCGCCTGTTTGGAGGCCCGCCACCGGCGTTCCCCGGCAATAATCTGGTAGCCGGCCGGCGTTTTGGCAACCACCAACGGCTCAATGATGCCATGCTCGCGTATGGAGG
The DNA here is from genome assembly GCA_964367065.1 of uncultured Gammaproteobacteria bacterium. Classification (GTDB taxonomy): domain Bacteria; phylum Patescibacteriota; class Microgenomatia; order UBA10105; family UBA927; genus JACREP01. The sequence goes on along the minus strand of CAYIWI010000024.1, from coordinate 6,292 downwards.
CGACCAGATCATGAAGCGAATCCGGACTGATGAGTCCTCGGGGTTGAAGCGGATTGGGCTGAATAACTTCAATATCCAAATGCAGCACTTGTTGTATGTCAGCCATGGTTACGTTGTGGCAGGCAGGACTGAAACGTATTGTTTTCCCCGTTTTTGATGAAACGTGACAACGCCAGGCGTTACGGCAAAGAGCGTGTAATCCTTACCCTTTTCCACGCCTGCCCCCGGATACACTTTCGTTCCCTTCTGACGGATGATGATGTTGCCTGCGATTGCCCGTTGCCCGCCGTAAATTTTCACGCCTAAGCGCTTGGATACGGAATCTTTATTGGTTTTTGCGACACCGCCTGCTTTTATGTGTGCCATAGAAAAAGATTAGCACGTGATAAAAGAAACCTGATTAACACATGATCACGTGCTCATCAAGTATATTATCATCATGTGCTCATCACTTCTTTACAAATAAATAAAACTCACGCTTTACTATAGCTTGTGGTCTGCTGTACTCAATCGGTCCTAGCTTCACAGTATACCCGAGGTTTTCACAGCTGTCAATTACTCTTTTCACGAACATGGTTCTTTCCCCGATATGAAACGCAGGGAGCGCCATAACGACCCGTCCGCCGGGTTTGAGCACGCTTCGCCAGTCCTTCAGACACCCGAGGTAGAGTTTTTCTAACCCTTTGACAGTATTTTTTATTACCTTCCATTGGTCGGATTGCCTTATTGGATTATTCCCACCCAGACGGGTGGGCCCCATAAACGGCTCGGTCACAATGGCATCAATAGATGCGGGTGCCAGGTGATCCGAGATGTGCGTCGCGTCGCTTACAAACCATTTCACAGCCGGAAGGATCGCATCCTTCCGGGAAGGATGCGATCCTTCTAACCACTCAAGATTTTTTCGGGCTTTATCGATCACTTCGGCTGACAAATCACTCCCCACAACGTTCCAACCCATGAGCAACGCTTCCGCCAGTACCGTTCCCATCCCACAAAACGGATCGAGCAATGTCTTTACTTCATTTTGACTGGTCATTGAGTTCTGTGTTCTGAGATTTGATGAGATGTTTACTACCATCCGTGCTACTTTCGGCGGCAACATGCCGACTTTGGCATCAGCATACGGGCGGCCGTAATCCCGCCGGTTCCAGGATTCAAAATCCTGCACCGCTACTGTTCTTGCTATTACTATGGTGCTTTTCTTTGGTGCAATAATCAGTTCCGTCAGTTTTTGCTTGGACACCACGACACTTGACAGCGGCTCGTTATCCCGACCGGCAACAAACCGTGCGGTGTACCCCCTGGATTCAAGTTCCTGTTTCGTATCAGACAGAAGCTTGGTCGTTGACGAAACGCTTGGGTGGTAGGAGCTTATGCCGAAAACGATACGATTTGACTTATCTGCGGTCTTGACAAGCAAAGATGCAAGCACTGCACCCGAAAGGCTAGAGACCTCCTCGAGTACGTGGGCTATTTTTACCGTTCCGCCCAACGAGGCGAGTACTGATTCCGCTGATATCCGATCGCCGGGTGGCACTTCCAACATCCCTATCTGTGCAGTAAGCAATGTGGCATCGGAGAAAAGAGATGCAAGTTCAGCAAATGCCAGGTGCGGTGTTCGACCGAATGCGAACAAATAGGGGGTCATGCCTTGCCTATGGAAATAATTTCAACCTCTGAATGCTGGGGGCGAAATCCGATGTGCCGGCGATGGCGCACCTTTGATTTAAACCGACGCACATCAATCTTTTCTCCCTTTGCCTGTTTAATTAGTTTCGCTTTTATCCTAACACCGGTAACCGTCGGCTTCCCCACGGAGACTTTACCCCCGTCCGAATAAAGTAACACGCGATCCAGCACGACGATATCTCCTTCTTTTCCCTCCAACCGATCAACCGTGACCCTGTCTCCGCCAGAAACCTTATACTGTTTTCCGCTTATGGTAACGATGGCAAACATAGCTTCTGATTGTTTATGCTGGAACAAATCTGAGTTGTTTCAGTATATCAAGATGTTCAGCGGATTGCAACGCTGCCGGCTGTACTGCTTCTGCGTTCAAACGCCCAAAGTATCCCAAATGATGCGGCAATGGACAGCACGGAACTGCCCCCATACGAAACGAGAGGGAGCGTAATGCCGGTAATGGGCAAAATTCCCATATTCATGCCGGTATTGATAAATATTTGCGAAAGAATCATGGCAAAAAGACCTGAGGCATAAATAAAATGAAACGCATCATCGACCATTCCCCGCAAGAGTGGCATGAGTATCCGCCAAAGAAGCAACGCATATCCGGCAAGTAACATCACGCCTCCCACGAGCCCCAATTCCTCGATCAGCGTGGCAAAAATAAAATCCGTGTGGTATTCCGGCAAAAATCGCAAATGGCTCTGCGTCCCCCGACCAAGCCCTCTGCCGAACAGTTGCCCGCTGCCCACCGCAATCATCGCCTGGATCGCATTGTACCCCGCTCCTTTTGGATCAAGCGCAGGATTGAGGAACGTAGCAATCCGTGCTTTTTGATAGGAAGCCAAAAATCCCCAAAGAATCGGAAAAAACAATGCGATGACGCTGGCGACAGCTCCTACTAGGATAACCGACACCCCGGATGCCAACAACATCGTTCCCCACATCCCGGTATAGACCAATGCGGTGCCCAGATCCGGCTGGCGGAAAACCAAAAGAAACGGGACCAGAAACAAACCAATATGCAGAGGAAGGGTTCGTATTTTTCTGGGAGAATACTCTGCCATAAACCGACTGAAGGCAAGCAGCAAAAACGGCTTGATCAATTCCGAAGGTTGCAACTGCATAGGGCCCAAAAACAGCCACCGATTGCTCCCCCGGATACTGGGACCTGCAAATGACAGCAGTAGAAACAGTATGCCAAGAACATATCCAATGGGGGCAAACCACCACAAGAGTTCCCGGTCGATACGCGAAAAAACCACCAATACAAAAAATCCGATGACAAACGCAAGCAGCTGTTGAGCAAAAAAGCCCCGGTTAATGGTGAGCAGTAGGAATAGCCCAAATGACCCGATGGCAAGAAGAAGTGCCGCGGTTATCCAATCGATGCCTGCTTTGCGGGTAATGGAGATATCGCCAGATCCGTGCCCCATGTCAGTATATCTGCCAATGTTTCTTTACGTATGAACTCGCGCATCGCGTCCGGCAAGCTCCGGAACTGTTCCGGCAACCGAAGCGCAATGTGTTCTTCTATTCTACACCCTTTTTCGCGGCGCAACATTTGGACTTGCCGCACGAGTTCCCGCGCCTCTCCTTCTTGTCGCAGTTCTGGGGTAATCACTAAATCAAGTTCAACTGAAAGCTCTCCTTTCCCTTTTTTCACAACAACATGCTTCACATTAAGCTCATCTTGAATAAGCTTCAGAAACTCGTCGTTTAGCTGACGGCTGACGGCTGACAGCTGACAGCTATTGAGCGGCTGCCGCACCTTGATTTTCTTCTCTTTTCTTTGAGCATGTCCGAATTCGCAAATCCTGCGGACGAGATCCATATGTTCTTCTAATTTAGCATTTATCATTTGGCATTTATCATTCTGTTCCGGCCAATCAGCCAAATGCACCGACTCTTCCCCTGTGAGATTTCGATAGATTTCTTCCGTAACAAATGGAATCAGTGGAGCAAGCGCTTTGCAGTATTCCGTGAGGACAGTCCATAGCGTTTGATGGGCGTCGTTTTTGTCTTTCCCAACTGGAGCGTTCGGGCCGACTCTGTCTCGAATTCTCCGAACATACCATTGAGATAAATCCCGCATAAATATCCAGGCCTGGCCGACTATTTCCGGCGTGTCGTATTTTTCATATCCATTCTCCGTCATGTTGTGGATATTTCCGTTCATTCGAGAAAGTATCCATCGATCCAAAACGTTTTTGCTGTCCCCTGTCCCCTCTCCCCTGTCCCCAGGAGTCCACCCGTCCACATTGGCATACGTGACAAAAAAGTTATAAACGTTCCAAAGGAGAAGGAGTATACCGCGCACTTGATTTCGATAATCCACTTCCGAAATGCGTATATCTTCTCCGTGCATGACGGGCGAGCCCAAAAGATACAGACGAAGCGCATCACCCCCATATGTTAAAAGCATTTCCTTGGGATCCGGATAGTTGCCATAATTTTTACTCATTTTCCGGCCATCAGTACCCAAAATAACACCGGTTACTACCACATTTTTAAATGCCGGACTATCATAGAGTGCGGTTGAAATGACATGAAGCACATAAAACCACGCACGGATCTGCCCTGTGTATTCGACGATGAAGTCTGGCGGGAAAAAGTCTTTGAGTTTCACGTCTTTTTCAAATGGAAAATGCCGCTCTGCAAACGACGCACTTCCTGCTTCAATCCAACTGTCCAGAACTTCCGGTACACGGGTAGCAAGTTTACCGCACTCTTGACATGTGACCCTCACCTCATCTATAAGCGGCTTATGGAGATCCGCAATTTTCATTCCCGATGCCTGTTCCAACTCCTTGATGGACCCGGGAACAAAGCGGTGACCGTTCGGACACTCCCATACCGGTACGGGGCTTCCCCAGTAACGGCTCCGTGAAATACACCAATCCGGAGCGTTTTCTAAACTATTCAAATACCTCCCATATTTAAAGTGGCCAGGGAACCAGTTCACCGACGTATTCGTTGTTTTCATTCTGTCCTTCAGTACTTGTATATTGACGTACCAAGCATGTTGCGGCGCGTAAAATAACCTTGTGTGACATCTCCAACACGTTGGAACTGTATGCGTATATTGGTCGACACGGTAAATAAATCCGCGATCCTTAAGGTCTTCAATTACTTTCACATCGGCATCCAAATAGTACATGCCTCCAAACCCCGTTACTTCGGGTTTTATGATCCCCTCCTCATCCACATGTAGGACAAGTTGAATATGTTCTTTTTGCATGACCGTCAAATCTTCTTCTCCATATGCTGCGATCGTCACAACGCCCGTGCCCTCATCTGCAGTGACAAATGCACCGGGAATTACCACAAATCCTCTTTTTCCTTTCTCTATCTGATAATACGTATAGTGTGGGACGAATGTTTTGCCGACAAGTTTTTCCCCCGGAAATTCTTCTACAATTTTGTAAGGATTTTCCGTAAGCATCGAAAGAGTCGACTTGGCTAAAATATACTTTTTGCCTCCCTGCTCTACTTTTACATACATAAGTTTTGGATTGACAGCAAGCGCGGGAGTTGCCAGTTTATTCCACGGGGTGGTCGACCAGGCTAAAAGATATGTATCCTTCTCATCCGTAAGCCCATATTTATATACCGCTGTCGGTTCTGTTATTTCTTTATAGTTATCGGCGTCCATTGCCACTTCAAAATTTGAAATCGGCGTCACACAGTGAGGACAATAGAGCGAAACGCGCATGCCTTTATAAATCAACTGTTTCTCGTACAGCTGTTTAAATACCCACATGACGGACTCCATATATGGTACATCCATGGTCTTATACGCATGTTTGAAATCCGCCCATCGGGCTATGTGATCCACGTACCATTCCCATTCTTCGGAAACGTTTTGCACATATGTCTTGCATTCGTCGATAAACCGTTTAATACCTATTTTCTTCTCGATATCTTTCTTCCGTTTTATCCCAAGCTTCGTTTCCACTTTGTTTTCTGCAGGTAATCCATGACAGTCCCACCCCCACACGCGCCGCACCCGGTAGCCTTTCATCGTCCAGTAACGAGGAAATAAATCTTTCGGAATACTGGAAAGGAGCGTTCCGTAATGAGGAAGGCCGGTAATAAAGGGCGGCCCGTCAAGGAACGTCCAACTTTTGTCCCGTGGTCGAGCCTCAATGGATTTTTCAAAAATCTTGTGCTTTTTCCAGTAGTCCAGCACTTCCTGCTCAAGAGTTGGAAAATTCACATTCGGCGAAACCGGCGTAAATGAGTGCTTTTTCATGGCTACCATCGTCTTAATTGTACCGTATCTGATATATTCTTGCCATCCCAACCTTCTCCATAAGCTGGATGTTCCCGGTCTTTTCCATATTCGCAATCGCCTCCTGATAATGCTCACTTGTTTCCAATATCTGCGTGAGCCATTGGTTGGGACGGGTATCTACAACGAGATAATCGGGCTTCCCGGCAAAATCTAACCACCAGCATTGTGGCTTTCCACACCGCTGGTCATCAAAATCATGAAGTATGGGGTATAGAAGATATATCTCCTTACGATGCGACAGGTGCGGGACCAGGTTTTGCTGCGTCGCAACCGAGGCATCTGGCGGCACGAGTCGCAACAATTCCC
>CAYIWI010000023.1:4238-9484 GCA_964367065.1 uncultured Gammaproteobacteria bacterium | reverse complement strand
GGTGAGGCGCTCGCCCACCATGATTCTGTGGTTGCCATCGGCATGAAGCGGGTGGGGATAAGCAACTTCCTTCGGTTTTTCCTGAACCACGACGCGATTGAAAAAACCTACATCAAAAACGGCGTGCCACATGTGTTTGTACTGGTTGACCTCAATGACCTGGTTGAGCGCGACATTCCACCGTTTTGGACACTGCTTCTCACGCGGTTGGTCGATACGGTACAGCGCACCGACCTAGCCGAAACGGTGAAGCGCGAGTGCCGGAGGCTCTTTGTGCAGAGCATCCAGCTCAAGGATCAGTTTTTTACGCTGGATAGCGTCCAGAAAGTACTGGCTCACTTTCTCTCTTCCGGCTTGTACCCTACGATCTTTCTGGTCCGGTTTGACCGGCTCGCCGACGCCGCGACGGCGGAATTTTTCAACAACCTTCAGGGCCTTAAAGAAGCGGCGCACCAGAAACTTTCGTATGTGTTCACGAGCTATCGGCCGCTGTATGACCTGGCTCCGCAGGTATTTTCCAAATCATTCCTCTCGGTCTTTTCCCGCGACCTGTACTTGGCGCCGGCCATACCGCGCGACATGAAGGTGATTTTAGAGACGCTGAAAGAGCGTTATCATACAACATTTAAAGAAAGCCTCTCTGATGCGCTTATTGACGTTTCCGGCGGACACGTACAATATCTGCACCTTGCGATTTTGCGGCTGACGCATGAAACGAGCCTTCCGAAAGACCAAAAAGAATTGGTGGCACTTCTGTCTTCCGACGAACAGATGCAGCTGTCATCGGAAGAGCTCTTTGAAAGTTTGACTAAGGCGGAAAAAGAGGCGCTCCTTACCATCAATCGGGGCGAGATGGTTGACGAGAACCTCAGACAGACGGCAGCGTACCTCTGGAATACCGGCATGGTGACCAATATGGGAGGCAGGTCCGTGATCTTTAGTCCCTTGTTTGCCGGGTATCTGGGCAAAGTCACTACCGCCGTAGCCGGCAACGGAGAGTTTACCAAAAAAGAGCATCTCTTATTTACGTTTCTGAAAGCCCATGAGGGGCAGCTTTGTGAGCGGGAAGCGATTATTGAGGCAGTCTGGCCGGAAAATAAAGAGTTCGGCGTCTCGGATTGGGCGATTGACCGGCTCGTGGCTAGAGTGCGCGGGAAGCTGAAACATCAAGGAAACACCTACGAAATCATCACGGTCAAAACCCGCGGATATAAGTTGATAAGCAAATAATTTTTCAGTCATCCCCGACCTGATCGGGGATCCAGTGTCTAAAGTCTTAAAGACTGGATTCCCGCTTTCGCGGGAATGACATTCGTTGTAAGTAGTATTATGCGTATCGCAGTCCTCTACAGTCTCCCCACCCGCCGGGCCATCGCGAGCCCCTATAAAGCCACCGATGAGGATACGAAGGAGTCGGCCGAAGAAGTTGGCACGGCACTCAAAATCCCAAAAGCAGACGTGGTTTTGGTTCCGGTTTCCGAGGATTCGATGGACGTGATTGATCAGGTTGACGCCGATTGCATCTTTAACCTGATTGAATGGGACGGGCTGGATACGGCTTTGAGCCTGTCTGCTTTTGCCAAAATTGAAGCGCTCCATGTGCCGTTCACCGGACCACGGCTTGTCTTGCTTGAAACATTTTCCGATAAAGTGAAGATGAAAGAGGCGCTGGACGTTGCCGGTCTGCCCACGCCGCGCTGGCAGCTGTTCACCACCGGGGCGGAGCCGGTACGCGTGGATTTTACCTATCCGCTCATTGTCAAACTTGCGTGGGAGCATTGCAGCGTGGGGCTCACCAAAGATGCCATCGTTGAAAGCGAACGCGGCCTGACCAGCTGCGTCGCGGAGCGGCTGCGGGTCTTTCACCAGCCGGTGTATGCGGAGGAGTTTATCGTTGGCCGGGAATTTCAGGTGACCGTCTACTCGGGCAAGGGCGGCGTGGTGGTACTGCCGCCTGCGGAAATTACGTTTAAAAAATCAGGCACAGACGCGTTTCTCACGTTTGCCAGCCGTTGGGATGAAACGCATCCGGAGTATCGGTTATCGGGTGTAGCCCTGCCCAAGCTTCCCCGCCCGCTTGCAAAAGCGCTTACCGCAGTGGCTCGAGAGACGTTTACCAAGCTCGGATTTTGCGATTACGGCCGGCTCGATATCCGCGCAAGAGGTGAAACCCCGTATATCCTTGAAGCAAACATCAACCCCGGACTTTCTGATGACGATGAGTACGGAATGACGGTTTCGTACCGGGCAGCCGGGATGACATTTGCTGACTTTGTCTGGGAGATTGTCCAGTCGGCTCTCCGGCGGTTTAAGGGGTGAACAGTTTTGCAGTGGCGATTTTGAACTTCGGCAGGTGTTCCTCTTTTTTGGCCATAATCATGAGGAGCTGTTGCTGCCAGCGCCGGACCAGCCGGAATTTGCGGCCGCGTTTTTTTAACTTTCTTCGTTTGAGATCATAATCTATCCAACGGGAACGAAAATCTTCCCATTTGTAAGATTTTTTCTTCGCGGTCGAGCTATCCAAAAGAATGATGCGGCTGCTCCGGGCAGAGTACGAAGAAACAAGCGTCCAGTGACCGGAGTCCGGATGCAGCCGGTCCTGTTTGTCTTTTTCATACAGGTAAGTGACGAGTGCCGCGCGGGGTTGGTTGGGCGGGTACTTCAATGCACTTTGCAGATGATGGAGTGTGGCATACTCGACTGCTAACACGGAAAATCCCAGTTTATTGGCAGCAGTAATGAGATTGGGCGTGGTGGTGCCGTTTCTGTTGGTTTTACACAGGGTAATAAGAGATGCCAACGATTTATGTTTGCCGAAAATTTCCAGTGCCAACTTGAGTGCCGCCGGACCGCAGGTATGTTCATCCGGTTGCTGGATCGGTGTGATGTGGCTTCTTCCCATAGAAAAAGATAAAAAGGGTGGCGTCTTGCGGAGCAAGATCTCGCTCCGCGAGACTCTCCGATTGTACAGCCGGAGAGAAAGCGGATCAAGACCTATAGTATGTCCGCCAGCCGGCGGATTAGCGGATTTCGAAGCTCAAGGTCACGGTAACCGTAATTTCCGATGACCCGGGTTCTATTTGGGTCGGAACACCGGCGCCCCCCAACCCTTCTGCTTTGGCCATCAGCGGGATCGGTCGGGGCTCGCCGCCAAAATTTTCACTGTAATTGATGATGCGGCCGAGGGTAAACCCAGCGATCTTGGCAGCATCGCGGGCCTTCTGTTTAGCCTGAGTAACTGCCTTTTCGCGGGCTTCGTTTTGCGCCTTGGCTTTGTCATCCACGTCAAAGCTTACTCCTCCCACCTGGTTGGCGCCGGCGGCAGTGGCAGCATCGATGACGCTGTTGGCGCGGTCTATATCCCGAACCTTGATAGTCAGCGTGCTTGACGCCTGATAGCCGGTGATCCGCTGCCTTCCGCTGGCGTAGTCATACGTTGGGTATATGGTGTAGCCCGTCGTTTGGATATCGCGGGCATCAACGCCTAGCTTTTTCACCGCATCGGATACGGCGTTGATAGCGCGGTTGAGTTGATCCTGGGCAGTTTTGACCGTCGCAGCCTGGGCTTGCACACCGGCATTGACGATTGCGATATCCGGAGAAACCGTCACTTTCCCCTCACCGGTTACCGAGAACGTATCGGTTTTGGTCGTAGTGACGCTGGTGACGGAAAACGGAATAGGGCCGGCGAGTTTGGTATAGACAAAGAGCGCAAGGAAAAAAATAATAATGGTTGAGATTGTGGATTTCATGCGGATTGCCCCATTTGCAGTATACATGCTTGGACAAGGTTTTGCATAAGGCAAGCGACATTGACCGGACCCACCCCGCCGGGGGTGGGCGTGTAGGCGGCAACGATGTCTTTAACGTCATCTTCTTCGTAATCTCCGTGAAGCCTGCCTTCGTCATCGCGCCAAATTCCGACACCGATCAGGAGTGCGCCCGGCTTGAGATTATTTTTTGTGACAACGTGCGATTTCCCCACACAACTGATCAATATGTCCGCGGATCGGATCGCATCATCCGGTTCTCTCGTGCGCGAGTGGACAACGGTAACCTTGCATCCTTGTTTGCTAAGCGCTTCGGCAATCGGCTTTCCGGCGGTCTCTCCCCTCCCGATGACCACGATATGTTGTGTTTTTAGCCATTGGGTGAAATGTCCGTTTCTGTTCTTTTTCGTTTTGTTCGTCGAATGATGAATGATGAATGATGAATGATGAAAAATTTCTTCAAGAATTTTTTGTACTGCGAGTGCGACCGGTACCTGAAATGGAGAATTCGGTATAAACCCGTCGACGTCTTTTTGAAGGATAATGTTTGCAAGGGCAGCCCCGGCACGCTCAAGCGTGCCGGGTAAAGGCTGTTGGACAATGAGACCATGGATTGCCGGATCTGCATTATATGTATGTATTAACGTGTTAACATGCTGTACTGTCGTATGCATCGGGAGCTTATCGTGTTTGAGGACAGCACGAATAGTCTCTGCTGCTTTTTGCTTTTGCCTAATATACGCGGTCGAGCCCGGATCATCGCCCACCTGGATGACGGCAAGCGTAGGCGTGACTCCTTGAGTTTTTAGGCGAAGAACGCGAATTGAGAGATCATTAAGTATTTGTTCCGCTATCGCTCTTCCATCGATTTTCATTTCGCGTGTTTGGTAATATCTAGAAGAATGTAGGTGTCGTGTTCGATGAGGAAGTAGAAGCGGGTACCTCGATCCACTCGAGCTTGCCAAATGCCGAAGGAATATATCATGCGTGTCGTTTGAGTACCTGAAGCCCGTCAGCGAGGGTTGAAAACGGCCCAATTGTTTTTCCAGATTGGACTTCTCGGAGTGCCTGTTGCAACCGCTTCTCAAGCGGTGATATTTTTGTCTTTGGTATTGCCTTCCAGAAGCGTAACACGTCATCATATATCCGTCGCGGCATCACGACAAGCTCTTCACCCTTGGTGAGTTCTTTTGGAATGGTTATGACGTTCATAGTTACGTTATCGTAGCATAAAGGGGATCTGTCTACAAGCGATCGATCAGAATTTTTTCCGCAATCGCTTTCCCGTCGATTTTCATAGCGCAGTAAATGGATGCGTAATTTTTTCTGTTTCCTTTCCATTGTATCATGGGAAAAGTATTCTTATTCACGGAGATTGACAAAAGGAGCACCATCGTCTTGTTCGTATCCTTCCAGATCAATCGGGAGACCAAGGCGCTGCATTTGAGCAATGATTTTATCTCTTAGATTTTCAAA
>CAYIWI010000023.1:0-4138 GCA_964367065.1 uncultured Gammaproteobacteria bacterium | reverse complement strand
GTTGTTGTGTTTCCCGAAGCAATGCCGCGAGATGACCGTAGTATTGATTAGCTCCTTGTGGACCATCATATTGCTCCTCTATTCTCTCTCTCTGCTCTTTGCTCAGTAGAAAGTTCTGGAAGCGTCATATTATTCTTTACTTTGTCAGGCAGGTGGCTGCGGCAATGGTGTCGTGTTTGTCAGTGAAGCGCATGAGGATGACGCCGGAGGTGGCTCGCCCCAGGCGAGGGACCGAATTGATCGGCAGTTTGACGACCTGTCCGCGGGTGGAAGTCAGCACCACGCTTTCGCATTCTGTGGGTACGATTTGAGAAACCATGACTTTGCCGGTTTTGTCATTGATCGCCGCAACTTTCACGCCCTGGCCGCCCCGTCGTTGGCGCGGAAAATCCTTAATCGCCGTCTTTTTGCCCCTCCCCTTCTCCATGATGGTTAAGAAATCCGCTTTTTTGGTTTCGGCATCAATCACGTCCACCGAGACCACAACGTCTGCGCCTTTGCGAAGTATGCCCCGCACGCCCATGGTATCCCGGCCGGTGGCCCGGACCTCAGCTTCTTTAAACCGAATAGACTTACCTTCATGCGTGACGAGTAAAATGTCATCCTCGCCGCTGGTCAGGCGCGCCCACGTCAGTTCGTCTCCTTTGTCCAGTTTAATGGCGACCAAGCCGCTTCGCCGGATATTTTCATAGTCGGAAAGCCTGGATTTTTTGACGGTTCCGTTTTTGGTGGCCATGAGGATATACTTGACGCCCTGCTCTTTTTGTTCATCGCGTTTGAGGCTGTAGGTCAACACGGACGTCACCCGTTCGCCAGCGGCGATATTGATGAGGTTGACGACTGCCTGGCCCTTGGACTGCCGGCTGGTCTCCGGGATGTCCCAGACGCGGACCTGATACACACGGCCGGCATCGGTGAAAAAGAGCATATTGTCGTGCGTAGCCGCCGCAACCAGCCGCTCGATTATGTCTTCTTCTTTGGTGGCCATGCCGATGACGCCTTTGCCCCCGCGCTCCTGGGTTTTAAACGTGGTTCTGGGGAGGCGCTTGATGTAGCCGCTCTCGCTCATGGTGATGATGACGTTTTCGTTGGCAATGAGTTGTTCTTCGGAAAATTCGCCGACACGGCTCTTGAACACCCGGGTGCGGCGTACATCCCCGTATTTTTCTTTGAGATGAACGAGTTCGTCTTTTACCACTTTGAGAATTTTTTCGGGGTGGGAAAGGAGATCTTCCAAGTACTCGATAGTTTCCCTGATCATTGCCAGTTCATCTTCAATCTTTTGCCGCTCGAGTGCTGCGAGGCGCCTAAGCTGCATATCCAGAATTGCGGTTGCCTGGAGTTCTGAGAGTTTAAATCGGGATATGAGTTTGGTTTTGGCCTCATCTGCATCTTTGCTTTTTTTGATGACGCTGATCACTTCATCGATGTGATCGACGGCAATCTTTAATCCTTCCAAAATGTGTTCGCGGGCCCTGGCCTCTTTCAGTTCAAATTCGCTGCGGCGGCGCACCACGTTATGGCGGTGCTTGATGTATTCTTCCAATATTTGCCTGAGGGACAACGTCTGCGGTGTGTTGTCGACCAGCGCCACTATATTGACGGGAAATGTGGTCTGAAGGCTGGTGTGCTTGTACAGATTGTTAAGAACCTGTTTGGGTCGGGCGTCTCTTTTGAGTTCGACGTACACCCGTATCCCCCGTCGATCACTTTCGTCGCGCAGGTCACTGATCCCGTCGAGTTTTTTCTCCTTCACCAGATCTGCGATTCTGGCAACGAGCATGGCTTTGTTTACCTGGTACGGGAGTTCGGTGATGATGATGGCGTTCTTTCCCTGCCCGACGTCTTCTATTTCCGCACGGCCGCGCATGACAATTTTTCCGCGTCCCGTGGCGTAGGCGGATTTGATTTCGTTGATGTCATAGATAGCCCCGCCGGTCGGGAAATCCGGACCCTGTATATGCTCCATGAGATCGTCGAGGGAAACATCGAAAGATATAGCTGTCAGCTGTCCGCTATCAGCTTTCAGATTGGCTGATGGCTGATGGCTGATGGCTGATGGCTTTTCTATCTTCGCTTTTCCAATCATCGCCACAATCGCGTCGATCACTTCCGAAAGATTATGCGGTGGGATTTTGGTCGCCATACCCACCGCGATACCTTCGCTGCCCATGAGGAGCAGGTTGGGGAGTTTGGCCGGAAGATACAGCGGTTCCTGGATCGTGCCGTCGAAATTCGGCGTGAAGCCGATGGTTTCTTTTTCAATATCAAGTAACATTTCTCCGGCAATGGCTGTTAAGCGACACTCGGTGTACCGCATGGCAGCCGGGGGATCGCCGTCTACCGATCCGTAGTTTCCCTGCCCGTCGACGAGCATGTAGCGCATGGAGAAGTTTTGCGCCAATCGGACAAGCGCTTCATAGACCGGTGCATCGCCGTGCGGGTGGTACTTGCCCAACACTTCTCCGACCACCTTGGCGCTTTTGGTATATCGTGCCGTATGCGAGAGCCCTATCTGGTGCATGGCAAAAAGGATCCTCCGGTGCACAGGTTTGAGTCCGTCGCGTACATCCGGAAGTGCGCGCGCCACGATGACCGACATGGCATAGTCGAGGTACGACTTTTGCATTTCGTGGACTATTTCCGATGGTTGGATTTTCCCGATATTCATAGATTACCGAAGGTATCCCGCGATCAAGAGTGCCACGATATTGGCGACCTTGATCATCGGGTTGATTGCCGGTCCGGCGGTATCCTTATACGGGTCTCCCACCGTGTCTCCGGTCACTGCGGCCTGATGGGCCGGTGAGCCCTTGCCGCCAAAGTGTCCTTCTTCGATATATTTTTTTGCATTGTCCCACGCCGCGCCTCCGGTGGTCATGGAAAGACCTACAAAAAGACCGGTGATGATGGTGCCCATAAGTAGTCCTCCCAGGGCTCTGGCGCCCAGCGTAAACCCGACCAGAATCGGCACCGCCACCGGCAGGGCGGCCGGCAATATCATGGCACGCAGGGCGGCCCGCGTGACGATATCCACCGCTTTTCCATATTGGGGGGTGGCGCGGCCCTCCATAATGCCCTTAATTGTTCTAAACTGGCGCCTCACTTCCACCACTACCGCGCCAGCTGCACTCCCGACCGCTTCCATGGCGAGCGCACCGAAGACGTACGGCAGGCTGGCGCCGATAAAGAGTCCAACGAGCACGTATGGGTCGTCCAGGCGAAACGCCGAAACCCGCGTGCCCAATTCCTGGGTGTAACTGGCAAACAGGACCAGTGCGGCAAGTCCGGCTGAAGCAATCGCGTATCCTTTGGTGACGGCCTTGGTCGTATTGCCCACCGCATCCAGCGCATCGGTAACGTCGCGCACACTCGCTGGTTGATTGGTCATTTCCGCAATGCCGCCGGCGTTATCGGTAATCGGCCCAAATGCGTCAATGGCGATCACCATACCCGCAAGCGAAAGCATGGCCATGGCAGCGATGGCAATGCCATAGAGTCCAGCCAGGGCATGGGCCGCCAGAATCGCAGCGGCGATGAGAAGGACCGGCGGGAGTGTGGACTTCATAGAAACCGCAAGGCCAGCGATAATGTTGGTGCCATGGCCGGTATTGGACGCTTCGGCAATGCGACGGACTGCGCCGAACTGCTTGGACGTAAAGAACTCGGTTATGGCCACCATGCCGCAGGTGACGGCAATACCCAGCAAACTTGCACCGTAGAGATTTATTGTGGGATACACGCCATTGTCGGCCATAAGCCAGGTCGTGATGCCGTAAAAAAGTATCGCGGACAACACGCTTGTTGCCCCCAGCCCCTTGTAGAGGGCCGGCATAATCGCCCGGCTTCTCCCCAGTTTGACAAAAAATGTACCGATTATTGAGGCGACGATTCCCGCGGCGCCCACCACCATGGGGAACACCAGTGCCCGATCAAACCCCGGCAGGGCGACGTGCCCCAAGAGCATGGCCGCTACCGCGGTGACGACATACGTTTCAAACAGATCCGCCGCCATACCCGCGTCATCGCCCACATTGTCCCCTACCAAGTCTGCAATCACCCCCGGGTTTCTGGGATCATCTTCGGGAATGCCTTTTTCAATTTTTCCCACCATATCGGTGCCTACGGCGGCTCCTTT
>CAYIWI010000022.1:0-9697 GCA_964367065.1 uncultured Gammaproteobacteria bacterium | reverse complement strand
CCGTTCGCTTTGCCTTCTTTTACGAGATCCGCAACCGTCGCAAGAGGTTTTGTTTTTGCCATAGGTCCGATAGCCTTTGTCGTAATGCGCACACCCACGCCTTCAAAACGTTGGCGCCGACAGTACAACAGAGAGCGTCGCTTTCCTCCCTATCATATCAGAAACCGCATCATGTTTCCAGGGGTTTGAGCTCAACCGTCAACGCCCGCAGTTGCTCGTGCAGGGTCTTCACCTGGGCAGCAGAAAGATCAGTATGTTTTAATTGCCTGCTGACTGCTTCAATCGATACCCGGATGCTCACCCGCCGCAACTGGTGCATCACCTGTTCCCACTCGCGGCCAAAGTGTTCCTCATTTTCCAAAAGATCGCTTATGTCCCACAAAAACGCTTCATCCAAGGTCGGCAGGAGCTCCTTGGGGACACTCTCGGCAAAATCCTTGATGGAAAACTGTTTGTGGGTTTTCAAAAACGATGCCAGGTGGGTGAATAGTTTAACTACCGCAGGTTGGGCGATATCCTTTTCTATCTGCGTCCTGTCCAAGCGATCAAAGAGGGAAGCGGTATCCCCCTGCAGAAGCAGTGCTAAAAAGTAAAGTTCCAGTTTCTCCTGTCTCGTTTTGGCCGGACCCGGCTGGCGGTCTTCCGACTGTCTACTAAACGGGGCAGCGGCAAGTTTTCGCATCCCTTCGGTTATGGCCTCCTCGGTGGTATCGAGTGCCTTGGCCAATTTTTTGGCATAGTGTTCCTGCACGATCGGATTTTCAATTTTTGCAAGAAGCGCAAGCAGCTCTTCGCTTGCTTTCTTTTTTCCAAATGCCGTGGTCACGTCAAACCGCTTGAGACTTGATGAAATGAAGTAGTCGTACACGGGGATAGCTTCGCTGATGGCTTTCTTCAGCAGTGCCGGCGACTGGCGTGCTGCCTCGTCCGGGTCTTTGCCGGACGGCAATACCACGACACTCATGTCCAATCCTGCCGCATCCGCCAGCTCGATGCCGCGCCTGCTGGCCGCATCCCCTGCCAGGTCGCTATCCAGGGCAAAAATAAGCCGCTCGGTAAACCGACGCAAAAGGTTCACATGGCCCTCGGTAAGCGCCGAGCCTTTGATGGCTACCGCATTGCCCACTCCTGCCTGAAACGAAGAAATGACGTCCAGTTCTCCTTCCATCACCACTGCCTCGTTTTCCTTTTGAATGGCCGCCTTGGTCACATCCAGACCATACAAGAGGTTCCCCTTGATATAGACCGGCGTCTCGGGCGTGTTGATGTATTTAGCTTCCTTTTCTTTTGGATCAAGAACACGACCCGCAAACCCGACCACATTGCCGCGGTGATCTTTGAGCGTAAACATGACCCTGCCTCTAAAACGATCATAGTATCTACTTTGAGTTCTGGTCATTGAGTTCTGAGTTCTGATGATTAATCCGGCGCTTTCCAATAATTCTTCCTCATAGCCCTTTTTCTTTAAGAATTTCAACAGCCCGTCCCAGCTATTGGGACTGTAGCCCAGCGTAAACGTTTTTATTGCTTTGTCCGTGACGCCTCTGTTTTTTAAATAGTCCCGGGCATTCTGTCCAAGTTTGTGCTGGGTCAGAAGATATTGGTAAAACTCACCGGCCAAATGATTGACTTCCAAAATTTTTTCCTTGAGTTTTGCCTGCGGGGTATCGGCAATGCGCCGGGTTAAGGTAACTCCCGCTTGACTTGCCAATTCTTCGAGCGCCTCGGAAAAATCCACGTGGTCATGCTCCATGACAAAGGAAAAAATGTCCCCGCCTTTTTGACATCCAAAGCAGTGGAACGTCTGCCGGTCGGGAGAAACGATAAACGACGCTGTTTTTTCATTGTGAAACGGGCACAGCGCTTTGAAGTTCCGGCCGGCTTTCTTGAGTGTCACCCGCTTGCCGATGATATCGACAATATTTAAGCGCGATTTGACTTCTTCTACGTCGCTCATAAGCACCACGACTATACCACGAAGCCTCACGAAGTTCTAATCAGAAGAAAAAATAGTTTTGTCAATTTGTGCAATTGCATTTTTTGACAAATTTATTTTGGACTAATTGAGTAGCGGCAATGGGAAGCGATGTTTGCGATAGTTGAGGTACAACCGGATGCTTTCGCCGTGGTCGAAAGCAAACTGGTCAAACGGCAAAAATTTGTCTATTGCAATCCACTCGACTTTGGACGACTCGTGGTCCGGCTCACCGATTTTTTTCGTCGGCCGGACCAGGAAATCCAACGCGACGTTCTGCCGGTCCTCCGCCGGGCGGTCCGGATTGGTATTAACGCGAAAAAGTGAAATGACCTCGCCGGTCCAACCGGTTTCCTCCTCAAGTTCGCGGATGATGCACTGGCTCGCGGTTTCATCCCGCTCTAAAAACCCGCTGGGCAATCCCCATTTGCCGGATTCCAGAAGATCTCCGGTGCGCTTTTCCAAAAGCAGTGCCCCATTTTTTTCCACAATCGCATGCACCACCACGTGCCGCAGACTCACCTTTTTTCCGTTTTCAAACGTGCAGGTAATCATACCTATTGTAATTTTACTCCCACGAAGTCTATTTTGGGAAACACTTTGCGCACCTCATCCCAAAATTTTTCTGAAAGGTTTGCGGAAAACCGGCCGTATTTGCCGGTTGCCATGTTAGCGCACAACCGGCGCTCATATTCCCGGATAACGTCAGTGACTTCCCCACCATACTGATTAAACAATTTTTGCCATTCGGCGGGGTTGAGCGCATACTCGCCATGGATTTCTTTGAAGTTGCTAAACAGCTCCCTGTTCTCCTCTGCCATCAGCGCAAACATCTTGCGGTATTCGTTCATTTATTTCTTCTTAAATCCTTCAAACACTCCTCTTCACGGTCTGGCGGAGAGAGAGGGATTCGAACCCTCGATGATCTTGCGACCATACACGTTCTCCAAACGTGCCCCGTAAGCCACTTGGGTATCTCTCCAATATGCGCATTATAGCATCTGAAAACTTCTTGGGGTGCTATAATCAAGCAATTATGCCCGTTACCCTTCTTGCATTTGGAGGAATCCTTATTGCCTCGATTTTTTGGGCAACGTCCGGAACGGTTGCCAAGCTTCTGTTTGGTACGTTTGACCCGTTCGCCATTGCGTTTTTTCGGACGGCAACCGCATCTCTTTTTCTCCTTCCATTGTTTTGGAAAATGAACACTCATAAGTTTACGCATCTCATGCGCGATGTGCTTCCGGTAGCGCTCGCTTTCACCGTAAACTTTTTATTTTTCTATGTTGGGGTATCCAAAACCACCGCAAACGCGGCTGCCATAATTTATGTAGGGACGCCCCTTATTGCAGCACTTATTGCCCACTTCTTCATCGGCGAGCGTACCACACGTCAAAAAATGGTTGGTGTTTTTGTGGGACTTGTGGGATCTATTCTTATTCTTGTTCTCCCGGCGTTTGAAAAAGGAAAGGGAATTTCAGGTGACCTCTGGGGCAATATTTATATCGCGCTTGCCACGGTCTCGTGGGCTCTTTATACCGTCGGATCCAGACGGTTAAGCGTGCAAAAACAGTACTCGCCTATCATCATTACCTCAATTTCCACATTCATCTGTGCCCTTACATTTTTGGCAATCGTCATATCCATGCCGCACAAAACAAACATTTTTTTGTCATTTCTTGCCCCATATAATCTTCTATGGTTTGTATATCTGGCGTTCTTTGTCACCATCGTTACAAATTATCTCTTTCAGTGGGCAATCAAACATTCCTCAACCCTCATGGCAACGCTCACCCATTATCTGCAACCGGTATTTGCATTTATCTTTAACAGTCTTCTCTTGGGAGAACAATTAACCCCGGGTATGATCGCCGGAAGCATCATCAGTATGGTAGGGGTGTTTCTGGCCACCGGTACCGGGATGATGCGCATGGCAAAAACATTGAGAAAAGGATGATGCTACTTATGAAACGCTTTCACACCGTTGCCCTCTTTGTCATTCTCGCCGTCGCGATCTTTTTCCGTTTCTATAACGCGCCGCTCCGGTATGGAATCGGTGATGATTCCAGCCGCGACGCGTTTGTGGCCTACCAGGGGGCAAAAGACATACAACTCCCCCTCACCGGCCCCTTTTCGTCGCTCGGGCAGTTTACCTTCGGCCCATGGTACTACTGGCAGCTCATTGCCTTCACCCGTCTCACCAACCACCCGTTTGCACCGTGGATATATTTAGCGCTTGCTTCCACCGCATTTGTATTGGTGATGTACGCTATCAGTAAACGCTTGATGCACCCCACCGCCGGGCTCATCGTGGCCCTCATCGTTGCCCTCTCTCCTCCCCAAATTTCCACCGCAAAAGGCCTCACCAATCCCAACCTCATTTCCCTTTTTGCCGGACTATCGATGCTTCTATTCCTCAAAATAACCACGTCAAAGCGTTCCTCGTGGTGGTGGTTTCTGTGGGGAGTGATCCTGGGCATCGGCATCAACATTCATTATCAAATGGCAGGACTTTTAGTATTCCTTCCGCTCGTGTTTTTCAGCAAAAATAAATCACTGCGATTGTTTCTCTGGACGTGTCTGGGTATCGGAGTAACCTTTGTCCCCATGCTCTTGTTTGATTTAAACAATCACTGGTTTTTGCTGCGGCACATGACCGAGTATTACCTGTGGGGGAAAAACGCCTACTACATCCCGTACCGCTGGCTCTTTTATCTTCGCGATTTTTGGCCGCAGTTTTGGGCGTATACATTGGGTCTGCCAAAACTTGCCGGCATTCCGCTTCTTGCGGTCGTAGCGGGAACGTTTCTTCTTGCACTTCACAAAAAGCAGTTATCCAAACCGTGGATACTGCTTCTTCTGGTGTTTGGCGTTAACTTCCTGACACTTCGCTACTATTGGGGCGAGCGGTTCTTCGGCTATTTGCAATTTTTGCACCCGTTCATTTTCCTTTTTACCGGATTTGTGTTGTGGAAAATTCTCTCGTTTAACCGATTGCTCGGCATACTCACCCTGGTCGCACTGGTTGTTGCCATGCTTCCCGCAAGCATCCGCGAGCTGCCGGCGGACTACCCCAATCTTATGGCCAGAAAAGATCTGGCGCTCATCAAGCAGGTATTACCCGATCAGCCCATCCGCATCTACAGCTGCAAGCGACGGGCGTTTTCCAGAACCATCGCCTTGGCATATCTTCTTCACGTAGATAAAACATTAACTGGCGTTGGCGGCACCGCGCTGGGGTACTGGGATGCAGACTGCGGCTACCCGCCAACGGCAAGCGTCAACTCCTATAGCCAAACACCCGTCATCAACCAGCTCGAATCCTTCTACCCCAATCTTCCCTCCAGCAGTCTCATCAAGCTCACCCATGCCACACCGTCAGCGCTCGTGAGTTCCGGCTGGGGAGATCCCGTAACGCCCAAGGGGATATTTGAGGCAACCGTGCGCTGGTGGTTCCGCGAACAGCCATAATTATCGCGCAAATTCTTCGTGGAGCGTTTTGCGGATGCTGCTCCACCAATCCTGGGAGCTGGTTTTTGCCAAATCTTTGGCCAGCGCAATGGCCTCCGGGATCCGAAGCCTCGTGATGTTGGCATCCAACCATTCTTTAGCATGCGTGTTGCCTTTTTCGATGAGGAGTTTGAGTTCTAAAAGGAAGGCAATCACGTTTGCCTCGTAGACAATTTTTGCCTCCAATGTTTGCTTCTTCTCATATGTTTCCAGTGTTTGCAAAAGCTCATCATCAACACCTGCGAAAATATCGCGGTTGGCGCGGGCATGGTCTCGGGTCATGTAAAACTTAGCAAGTTTATCCAGGTCGCCGGTACGCGCCTCATGGAAGTCGTGAAACACGGACATAATGAGCACTGTCTCCAGATTTGCATGAAGTTGTTTTGCCAAAAAGTAAGCAATCACACACGTCATGAACGTGTGCTCGCCCACGCCTTCCTCGTTATCGCCCAATATCTGCCACCCCGTACGCTTGAGCCTCTTCACCACCGCAGCTTCATAGACGAGATTGGTAAGTTGCTTAAGGTTTTTCATAGGAAAGGTGTTTACACTGAAAATTTTTCTTAAAATTTTTAGTGCTCCCGAGCAGAGTCGAACTGCTATTACAGCCTCCGGAGGGCCGCGTTCTATCCATTGAACTACGAGAGCTTGTGTACACCCTTGCGACGTATAATTATACTGCTATACCGGTTTCTCTGCTACAATGGCGGTAACAGGCCGATATGAAACGAGTGTTGACGACGGCTCTTTTCTTTATTCTTTTTGGATACCTTGCCCTTGTGTTCTTTGCCAACCGCGGCCTCTACTTTTCCCGTTTTGATCCCGTCTATTGGAAAGACAGGTATGAACATTCCCAGTGGAAATTGCCGCAGTCAGAGCGCGGCATCGGCGATGACGGGCTCTATCTGTATCAGGGCTATCTCCTCACCAAGGGAGCTGACCCAACGCTTCTCAACGCCGAAGTGCCGCCGCTGGGCAAGTACGCCATCGGCGCAAGCGTTGTCCTATTTGGCAACGGGTACGCGTATGGGTTCCTGACTACCACGGCGGCAATGGTTGTATTCTTTTTTCTGGCTAAGCTTCTTCTCGGTCGCGTATTACCGGCAGTCGTGGTAACGCTGCTGGTCGCCACCGACCCCCTCCTCACCAACCAATTTGCTCTCACGATGCTCGAGAGTATCCAACTCCTGTTTTTCCTCCTCACCGCGCTCTTCGTCGCCCTGTGTCTTCGCTCATCAGGCAAAAGAATACCCGTCACATATACGCTGTTTGCCGGTATATCCTTTGGGCTATTTTCAGCAACGAAATTCCCCTTGTGGTCTCCGCTTATCGGAGGAACCATTATTCTTCTTCTCTGGCGTAAAACAAGGAGCTTTCTACCCGTCATCCTTTTTTTCGCCGCAGTATGCGTTTCTTATGCTACCGCCTATCTGCAGTATTTCCGGCTCGGACACGCAATTGTTGATTGGCTTGCGATCCAGAAGTGGATGGTCAGCTTTTACACGCACGCCAATCTTGTTGCCAACGTGGGCAGCATGGCCACCACCATGCTTAGCGGTGTATCACAAAACTTATTCAGCCGGTCCTGGCAACCGGCAGCAGTTTGGTCTCCTTCGTGGTCTCTTCTTTTCCTCGTTTTTCCGTTCTTCACCGTTGGCATGTGGAAAACATTTCGCGATGATACCGCAGGACGCCTTGTCCTGGCTGCATGGGTTGCCGCAGTATTGCTTCTGAACGTCATTCCCTTTTGGACCCGATACCTGGTACTCTTTCTCCCTTTCTTTTACCTTGCGGCGGTCTGGCTTTTTAAGACAGCCAAACGCGCTACCCCTGTCCTGGTTGCGTTCCTTCTTCTTGCCAACGCATGGGCGTCATTGCAGTTACTGTTCCCGACCCCGCAGGCGTCAGTTTCCCAATTTGTCTATGACTGGCGGCACGGATTTTTTCAGGACATGTACGAACAGATCGCACCCGAAGATGCTGTAGGCGTCAGTCGAAAAGAATTCCACCGCTTCGGTCAACAGGTGTTTTACGATGCTCAGATTGAGGGAGCAACCATTGACGTTGTCCGTCCCGCAACGTCCCGATTCCAATCTCCCCAACCCGTCGCCCTGCGCATCACCTACGTCACCAGAAACCTTGGGACCTTTGCACAGGAAACGACGCTGCCGGTGGTGAGCGTCGACGGCCGCTGGCGCATCCGGTGGAACTGGGACAACTTGATCGAAGACCTCTCTGAAACCACCCGGCTGAAGACAAATGTAACCCTCACCCGCCGGGGAAAATTGATCAATGAAAAACGCGCACCCATTGCCCAGGACAAACAAAGCTCCCTGGTCTGGGTGACCCCGCAGAACGTGGATACCGCACGCGAGGACGAAATGCTCAAACTACTGGAAGAACTGTTCCAAAAAAATGTCGCCGCGGCACTGTTGCACCAGCGCTACATGCAGTGGCAGTCTGACTTGCCCATCCCCCTGGGGGTCATCCGCGCGCCGCTTGAGAAATCGCTTCTGGAACGGTTGATTTCTTACCCCGGCATCACCCTTTCCCACGCGTTCTTTCGCTGGGTGGATGGGAAGTTTGAGCGTCAGGTCGGCCAGGTTGCCAACACGCACTTCCGCGAATGCTGCTCGTTTCTTTATACAACAACGACGTATGACGGGGTAAGCGGCTGGGAACAACAATATAACGAGGTTCTTAAGGGGAGAAACGGCGGATCGCTGGTCATTACGGATGGTCAAGGAACGGTAGTGCGCACCGTCCTGTCTGTTGAAAAACAAGATGGCGGCGATGTGCAGCTCTAGCGTTTACGCAGAAAATTTTCGAAGAAAATTATTCTGCGGAAGGAGCGAGATTTGCCCCGTAACAGCGCGGAGGGTACAGGATTTGAACCTGTGCCTCCCTTACGGGAGAACGGTTTTCGAGACCGTCGCTTTGAACCGCTCAGCCAACCCTCCGCGCTTGTACGGGGTTCGAGACTTTACCCCGAACTGAGCCTTGTTCAGATTCGGGGCGGCCGTTCAACCGCTCCGGCACCTTTCCCAGAACAAATTCACGAGAATTTTTCCGGGTAAACCCCTTTATCATTAAGTGCGTTTACGCAGAAATCCCGATTGTATCGGGATATTCTGCGTCCCCGGACAGAATCGAACTGTCATCAGAGGCTCCGCAAGCCCCTATTCTATCCGTTGAACTACGGGGACAACCTGTGCATATTGTACTCGGATGAGGCACGAAAAACCAGCTACGAAGCTACATCTGGGTCTTTAGAAATTTTTGCGGCGTCATGATGCTAACCCTTTCAACGCTTCCCGTGAGTACAAGAATGTCCTTGTCTGCGCTTATTAAGGCAACCGGCTCATTTTCTGCGACGGCCATAGCAACGCCTATGATTTCATTATCATCTGCGTCGCGAAAAACGGTTGTATTATCAGGAACTATCGATATTCCGTGAGCAGCGAGTGTCTGAATAAATGCCCCTATAGTTTCTTCTCTTGCACCGTACCGAACTAGTCTAGGATACGACAATACTCTATGAAGTTCACGGAGTAATCCGAGGCTAAACCAAAACTGCAAACGATCTTCTATAATCATCTGCAGAAGCTTGCCGTCGCTACTTTCTCGTCGTATGAAGGCCCGAATCAATACGTTTGTATCAACGATGACGTCGTGCATACCGCTTTGCCCGTTCGATATCAGCATTTAACTCTTCATCAGACACGTTTGCGTTGCGTTTGGCCATTTCTTTCCACATCTTTTCAAAACGGGCCGTGATAAGCTGTTTATCGATATCGGAAATCCGGCGATATTCCGCATATGTGAGCATCACGGCCTCCGGTACGCTGTCACGCAGCACCACAATGGGCTCATTTGAAGCATGGAGCTTCTCCAAAACGTTTTTAAAATTACGCTGGATATCCGTCGTACGAACAAATTGAAGATTCATATGGTAATCATACTACCATATGTATTGGAGTTTGTCAAGTAGAGGAGGGTTTTTCCAAAGGGATTTTTTTGGTGAGCCAGGAGGCAGCGTTGTCTACCCATGTTTTTTCCGGATGCTCGCGGAAGGGTATGTGTTTTGCCACCAACTCCCGTACGTGCACTTTATCCTGGCCACCCAAAAGGATAATGACGTGGGAGCCTATGATCGGCCGGAGCTTGAGGATGGTCTGCCCCCACTGTTCTTCAAACCAAAATTCGGCCAGT
>CAYIWI010000021.1:2052-10205 GCA_964367065.1 uncultured Gammaproteobacteria bacterium | reverse complement strand
ATACCCCTATTGTACTGGAAGCTTGCAAGCATTGACAACGTGTGATATAGTAATTTCATCATGCACATCGGCAACCGATCATACCTGTGGGTTATCAAATACACCTTCCTTACCGGGGGGCCGGTTGTCGTGGCAATGACGTAAACAAATCGTTTATTCCATCAACAGACCTCCCAGAAACGGGAGGTTTTTTTGTTGGATTCTAAAAATATATGGTTGCAATCGAACAACAAACCACATCACTGCATAGTGTTAATACGGTAGACGCCGATCCGGTAATGATACTTCCCGAAGGCGCGGTAAGGAAAATGAAAGACCTTTTGCTTCCAGAAAGCTCCAGCGTCTGGATTGCCCCGTTACCGCCCAATAATTTTCGCCTGCTGCATACCTACGATGTGCTCGGTGGGCTGGTAAGGAAAGTAGAAATTATAGAAAGCAAAAGAGGAAACGGTCCCAACCATGCACGGCTCTATCTATCGCCAACGGAGGATCACATCCCTACGCTTATCATTGGTGAGTATGCTGGAGTAGCACACAGTGCATGGCGTGATGGACGGCCGGCCTTCCCGCTATCGCACAACGCGCAAGAAATACGTGTCGGATCAACAGCTCTGAAATATCCGGAGGAACTCGTGCGTTTACCTGGGATCAATGATCTATTACAAAATCAACCGAAAATAATGTTCACTATTCGACCCAGTTCATTTTTGTTACAGAGCGCTTGTATATTGGAACTTGATGGGACGATAGTCAAAGCAAAAACCTATGTAAATTACTTCATCCCAGGTCACGTTTTTTGCCATGTTACTTCACCGGATGAATGGAGTGAGGCATTGCCTGGCATACATGGTGTCGTTCTCACCAATTCAGAGGCTTACACAATGGCGCATCCTGAACTTTGTTTTGCCGAGGCAAGCGATGGATAAAACTAAACTACCCAGCGGTAAAATCTTGTGGTATAGTAAAGGAGGATCTTTATGGACGCAATAGAGACGTTATTAACCAGAGGAGTTGACAAAATTTACCCAAGCCGGGAGGAGCTCGAAAAGGTCCTGCGATCCGGCAAAAAGCTCCGGCTCTACCAGGGGTTTGACCCGAGCGGTGCACAGCTTCATATTGGACACGCTGTGGCCATGCGCAAACTTCGGCAATTTCAAGAACTAGGCCATCATGTAATTTTTCTGATCGGTGACTTTACCGGCCTCATCGGCGATCCCACAGGGAAAGGAAGCCAACGGAAACGAATGACGCGCGGGGAAATCCTTGCAAACGCCAAGGAATACCAAGCGCAGGCATCAAAAATTTTGCGGTTTGACGGAAAAAATCCCGTGGAAATCAAATTCAACAGCGCGTGGCTTTCAAAATTAACATTTGAAGAGGTTATCAACCTTGCTTCGCACTTCACAGTTCAACAGATGATCGAGCGTAACATGTTTCAGGAGCGCATCAAGCGCAAAGATGATATCGGTCTCCATGAGTTTTTCTACCCGCTCATGCAAGGGTATGACTCCGTTGTTATGAAAGTCGACCTCGAGCTGGGCGGCACGGATCAAACGTTCAATATGTTGGCAGGCAGAAAGCTCGTCTCACAAATGCTCCACAAGGAAAAATTCGTCATGACCGTGCCACTTCTTGCGGATTCTAGGGGAGTAAAGATAGGAAAAACCGAAGGGAACGTCATAGGGCTTACGGACAAACCAAATGACTTCTACGCCAAAATCATGGCACTCGGGGACGATGCGATCATCCCGTGCTTTACGCTCCTCACCGATGCGCCGCTTCAACAAATCCAAGAAATGAAATCAAAGATGAAAGCAGGGGAGAACCCGATGGTGTTTAAAAAACGACTCGCATTTGAGCTTACAAAACAGTTTAACGACGCTCAGGCCGCCTCGGCGGCTCAAGCGAGCTTCGAGCAAACTTTTCAACAGCGCCAAGCGCCAACCGAAGCTCCGATATTTGAAACAAGTCAAACAGAATGGAATCCCGTGGATTTGTTGGTACAATCCCATCTTGCTCCCAGTAAATCCGAGGCGAAACGTCTTCTTGAACAAAAAGCGGTTGAGCTTAATAGTTCGCTTATCACTTCTCACGTGTCACTTATCACTCTCTCAGATGGTGATATAATGAAAGTCGGCAAAAAGAAATTTATCAAAATTAAAATATGAATTTTTTTCGCAAACACGAGAAAGTCTGGAAAATCATTGTTGTCATCGCATCTCTGGCGCTTATCGCCACCTCGCTCCTTCCGCTTTTGGCCGGAGGGGTATAGCGGTATAATCTTCTCATGGAGCTAACGCTCGATACCCCGATCCAATACGTGCCCCGCTGCGGGCCGGTGATGGCAAAGCGACTCGACACATTGGGCATTCACTCGGTCCAAAACCTTTTATTCTACCCGCCGTTCCGCTACGACGATTTCTCGCTGGTTTCTCCCATTGCCCGCGTGCAACCGGGAGAAACGGTCACCGTAGGAGGTACGATTACTGCGTTCCGCAATAGCTTCACCAAATCGGGAAAAAAGCTGCAGCAGGCACAGCTTACGGATGAAACGGGCAGTATTGATGTCATCTGGTTTAATCAACCCTTCCTGGCGCGTATGTTGCCGGTCGGCACTCAAGTACGGCTCGCCGGCAAAATCGACTGGTTCGGGCACAAACTCGTTATGACCTCGCCGGTATATGAAATAACCAGAATAGAAGGATCGCATACTTCCATGGACGGAAGTATGCGATCCTTCTCTGCCAGCCAAACTGAAAGCATCCATACCGGCCGGCTTGTTCCTGTGTATCCGGCCACCGAGGGGGTGTCACAAAAGTGGCTGCGTGGCCGGATCGCTTTTATTCTTGAACAATGCGCACCACAAGTGCTCGAGTATCTTTCTCCCTCAATTATTTCAAAATATCGCCTCATGGCAATCCAAAAATCTATTGAGCAAATTCATTACCCAACGGACGAAAGAACTGCAACGGCTGCGCGTCGCAGGCTAGGATTCGATGAATTTCTATTCCTTATGCTTGCGGCACTCGAACAAAAACGGGTATGGGAAACCACGCAACAGGCATATGCAATCATGGTACCTTCAGAAGAACTTGCATCGTTTATCGAATCACTGCCATTTCAATTAACAGATGACCAAAAACGATCGGTCGCGGAAATACTCGCCGACCTTGCCAAACCGTTTCCGATGAACCGGCTGCTTGAGGGCGATGTAGGCAGCGGAAAAACCGTGGTTGCGGCAATTGCCATGTACGCAGCCTTCCGACGCGGCTATCGATCAGTCCTCATGGCCCCGACGCAGATTTTGGCGGAACAACACTTTCATACGCTACAAAAACTTTTCGCGCCGTTCGAAATAGATGTTACATTAGTGACAAGTGACACGAAACATGTGACACGTAAAACAAAGAAAGAAAACATATCGCATGTCACGTCTCACGTCTCACCTGCAATTCTTGTGGGTACCCATGCTCTCCTTTCCGAATCAGTCAGTTTCACCAACGTCGCCCTCGTCATTATTGATGAACAACAGCGCTTTGGAGTAAAACAACGGTTGCTCCTGAGAAAAAGAGGATTGCGGACTAAAACGCCCCATCTCCTCACGATGACGGCCACTCCGATCCCCAGAACCGTTGCCCTCACCGTGTACGGCAATGTAAGCCTTTCCGTCCTTCACCAAATGCCCGCCGGTCGCAAGCGCGTCAAAACATGGGTCGTTCCGAAGGAAAAACGGGAAAAGGCGTACGCATGGATAAAAAACCAGCATAAAAAAACACATGGACAGGCGTTTGTCATCTGTCCGTTGATTGACGAATCCGAAACCCTCCAAACCGTCCGGGCCGCAACAAAAGAATATGAGGTACTGAGGCGCGAGGTGTTCCGGAAACTCCGCCTGGCACTTCTCCATGGTCGCCTGAAGCCGAAAGAAAAAACACATGTGTTGGACCGTTTCCGATCCGGTAGGGCAGATATCCTTGTCACCACTCCGGTCGTTGAAGTAGGTCTCGACATACCCAACGCCACGATCATGCTGATTGAGGCGGCAGACCGGTTTGGTCTCTCCCAGCTTCATCAACTGCGCGGACGCGTGGGCAGGGGAGTACTCGACTCCTATTGCTTACTGTTTACCGAAAGCGAAGAAGAGAGTGCTATCACCCGCCTCAAATCCATGGAGACCATCTACAACGGCCCGGAGCTTGCCGAAGTGGATCTGAAACTTCGCGGACCCGGTGAGCTTTTTGGCACACGTCAGCACGGCGTCCCGGTCCTTACATTTGCCACGTTTGGCGACACCGACCTTATCCATGAAGCGCAATCGGCCGCGCAGGAGATTCTTGCGCGAGACCCGACACTGACCCACTTCCCCCTCTTGAGAGAAAAGCTCAAAAGCGATACAATGGTATCGCTTGATTAGCACATGATAGAAAAACATGATGAGCACATGATCAGGTGCTAATCATGTTTGTTTTAATCACGTGCTCATCTATTTTTATATGGCTCCGTTACCCAAAAGACGTCATTCTACCCGCCGTGGCGGCAAACGCAAAGCGGCCATTAAACTCACGCTCTTGGGGCTTCTGGCGTGTAAAAATTGCGGCAAGCCAGTGCTTCCGCACCGAGTATGTAAAAACTGCGGATATTACGGTGGGAAAGAAGTAGTGAAGCAGAAAGCGATAAAAACAAAGAAAACGTAAGGTATCAATGAAGACTCCCCTTGATCCCCGGCACCAACACCGCATCGAACTCATGCAACAATTGTTTGCGGATAGCTTTCAACACCAACAACCCCCTGGGCATATCAAACAGATTCTGGCGGCGTTATCCACGCTGGACAGCGCCATTCAGACCGCGGCTCCCGAATGGCCGGTGGACAAAATTGCAAAAATTGATCTTGCCATCTTGCGCCTCGCGGCCTTTGAACTCCTCGTAGAAAAAAGCCAGCCGCCGAAGGTCGTCATTGATGAAGCTATTGAACTGGCAAAAGAATTCGGAGGGGATAACAGTCCGAAATTTGTTAATGGCGCGTTGGGAACCATACTTAAATCCATATGACCTTTGACGAACTTCAGCAAACCATTGGCGTCACATTTAAGGATGTAAACCTGCTCAAGCAGGCCTTCGTTCATCGCTCCTATCTCAACGAAGCGCGCCACCTCAAAGCTTCCAATGAGCGGCTTGAATTTTTGGGCGACGCGGTGCTGTCATTTTTGACATCAGATTTTTTGTACCAAACCTACCCGCACTATCCCGAAGGAACATTGACGAATATCCGCTCCAGTATGGTCAAGACAGAAAGCCTGGCAGAGGTGGCCAAGACGCTCCTTCTGGGTGATCTCCTGTTTGTAAGCCGCGGCGAAGAAGACTCAGGCGGCAGGACAAACACGTCGCTGTTGGCAGACTGTTTTGAAGCGCTCCTGGGAGCCATCTACCTGGACCAGGGCATTGAAAATGCCAAAACATTTCTCCAGACGTATCTGTTTTCGAAAACCGCCGAAATTATCGAAAAAAAATCGTATGTGGATTATAAAAGCCTGCTTCAGGAAATTATACAGGAACAGTCAAAAATTTCTCCCACCTACCGCGTCGTGAAAAGTGAAGGCCCGGATCACGCCAAAACATTTTGGGTAGAAGCGGTTGCGGGACAAAAAATCATAAGCCAGGGTATGGGAAAATCCAAACAAGAAGCCGAGCAGGCAGCGGCCCGCCAAGCGCTTGCCGGTATGGGTAAAATTTGATATCATCTGCGTATGGTGAAAATCCGACTGACGCAAACCGGCACAAAAAACAGAAAAACCTACCGTATCATCGCGATAGAGGAAGGAAAGCGACGTGACGGTCAAGCGATTGAAATCCTGGGATTCTATAATCCGTTGGTTAAGCCGGCACAACTTTCTGTCAAACGGGAGCGCATCACCTATTGGATGTCTCAGGGAGCACAGCTCACAGAAACGGTCCAAAAACTCCTTGAACGCCCATGAGAGATACGCTCCAATTTCTTGTTTCCAAAATCGTTGATCATCCTGACGAGGTTTCCATCGAAGAAACCGAGGGGGAGGAGCAGCGGGTCACCCTAGTCGTCCACGTCCATCCCGAAGATATGGGTAAAGTCATCGGTAAGAGCGGACGGATTATCAAGGCACTGCGCGATCTTATCAAACTCATGGCCGCCAAGCACGGCGTCTACGCGGATGTGGTACTTGCGGAGGACGCAAAAAACGCTTGAACCGCTTTGAAACATGCATTTCACCATTTTGACCCTTTTCCCCGAAATGTTCTCCGGTCCCTTTGACTACTCCATCGTCAAACGCGCGCAAGAGAGGAAAATCGTTACTGTGGACTTGGTCAATATCCGAAATTTTGCAACAGATAAATATAAAAGCGTGGATGACCACCCCTACGGCGGGGGAGCGGGAATGGTTTTGCGGGTTGACGTGGTAGATCGCGCGCTACACAATGCCAAATGCCAAATGCCAAATGCCAAATGGAGGACAATCCTCCTTGATCCGCAGGGAAAACCGTATACACAACAGAAAGCGCTGGAATTATCCCATCTTGACCATCTTATCCTCCTGTGCGGCCACTATGAGGGCGTGGATGAACGAATCCGCACGCTTGTGGATGAGGAGATTTCTATCGGAGATTACATAACAACGGGCGGCGAAATTCCGGCAATGGTCGTTGTCGACAGCATTACCCGCCTCATCCCCGGCGTATTGAAAAAAACCGAGGCAACACAACGAGAATCATTTTCTTCTGACGAGCCTCTCCTTGAGTATCCGCAATATACACGTCCGGAAACCTATAAGCGCATGAGCGTCCCTGATATTCTTTTATCAGGCAATCATGCGAAAATTGATACGTGGCGCAAAGAACAAGCACATGTCAGAACCAAAACCCGCAGACCCGACCTTGCTCTTACAAAGAAAAGGGGTCGCGCGTAGACGGCGAGAGGGGAAGCTCCGCGGACGTTTCAATGTTTCCTGCCGGAAAGCCCGATACCTTCGTCAGTGTCATTTCTTCCGCATTTGTCAGAGGTTCAACGAGAGCCTGTACATCTCCGATGGTCGTGGACATTGGCGAAAAAAATGTATCCAGTCCGGCGTGAACGACCGCGCGATCGGAAGATAAAAATGTCACGTCGAAAAACCGAATACGCAGAAGTCTACGCACAGAAACCGCGCGTTTAAAAAAATCACGAATCTGGTCAATCGTCCCTTCGCCGGAAACGGAAACCGGTACGATGCCGCTGCCGAGTTTGCGCTCCTGGGTACTTTGTTTTTTGGCTGATTCCGTAGCCAGTGCTCCGGGATTGGCGACAGACACGGCAGTCAACCCTATCCCGCTCTCCCGTGCAACCTCTTCTACCGTCGTAAACACCGTCGGAATGGATTTATCAGAAGGTACGGCGCTGATCAAAAGCGTCAGTTGGCTCCGCAGCGTTTCTTCATCCAAACCGCCAAGTGTTTGTGATTTCTTTCGCAACCCCGCGACTTCTCTCTTCACCCCCTCCCGTTCGGACACGAGCCGCCATACGATACGCCCGGCAGGTACCACACCGTACACAAATCCTCCCACGGAAAAAATAAGGAGCAATACCGCGGGGATCATCCCTTTATATGTTCGAAACAATCGTCTCAGCGCAATCATCATAGTATTGGTTATTTACTTTGCACAAATGCCACCGTCATTTGAATACTCCGATCTTTGCCCAGTGACAATCCCACTAACTGCGGATTGACAATGCGTTTTTCCTGTACCAAACGCAGCATATCCGCCACAACTTTTGCTGCTGCCTCAATGGTTGCTGCTTTTACCGTCAACCGAACCTGCCCCTTCTCGTCATAGGTCACGGTCTGCACTTCTTGCGGGGCACTAACCGCGGCTACCGTATCCAAAATTGGAGCAATGGGCCGCTGTAGAGCCAACACATTTGCTACGGTTCCCGTGCGTTGCTTCACCAAAAGTTGCAATCCCTCCTTTGTCCGCTGTCTGCTGATATCCTGCATGAGACGCGCTTTTGTTTCTTCAAGCGTTTTCCGTTCCCAACGAAGCACTGCATAGGACCCTGCCGTGACCAAGCCGATCGAAAAAAGCGCAACGACGGCAACGGTGCTTGCCGATTTTAACTTTTGTTCCCAGGCCAGAAGCTGGGC
>CAYIWI010000021.1:0-1952 GCA_964367065.1 uncultured Gammaproteobacteria bacterium | reverse complement strand
AGTCACCGAAGGGCCAGTCCCACGGCAACGCTAAACACCGCTCCTTCAGTATCCAGCGCCGCATACTGGCCCCCTTTTTGAATTCCCACCCACGGATTGGCAAGCTGAGTCTCAATTCCCAACGCTTGTGCTATAAACACCACCATGCCGGGCAGCCTCGCAGTACCGCCCGACAGGAGTACGGTTTCGACCCGCTCGCTCTTATACTTTTCCTGATAAAAGGCAATAGCACGGGTCATTTCCGAAACAATGGTATCCATGACCGGTTTGGTAGCGGCAACAATTTTGCCTTCCAGTTTATCCTGTTCCACTCCGTACGTTCTTTTGAACTCTTCCGCCTGGGCAAGTTCAAAGTCCAATCCTTGTGCAACTGCCCGGGATAGCGCTTCTCCGCCGGCGCTGATGGATCGGGTAAACGCTAGCACCCCGCCGTGGGTGATCGCCAAATCCGTTGTCTGGGCTCCGAGCGACACGACCATCACGGTCTTGAGCGTCGGAACGGTTCGCACCAGTGCACGGGACGCCGCGATAATTTCCGTTTCCGCTCCTACCACCGTCACGTCCGCCAATTCCAGTATGTGAACATACTTTGCAACAAGCACTTTAGGGGCAGCAACTAAGAGCACCTCCATTTTGCCCGTTCCTGTCTGCTTTGCATCACGAAGAATGGTAAAATCCACGTTCACCTGCGCAAGCGGAAGGGGTATGTATTGCTCAGCTTCCCATTGGATGGCGGAGGTCAGTTCGCGGGCAGAAAGCTGCGGCACGTCTTCAAGCACGCGGGTAATGACCTGCGACTCGGGTAGGGCAATAGACACTTCCCGGCTCGTTACTCCGCAGTCGCTAAAAAGCTTTTTGACGGCAATCGCCAGCGCCTCCTGATCCGCGGCAAGTGTCGAGGTGAGCGATTTCGGCGGCGTGGGACAACTCCCTGCGGCACGAAGCGTATACCCGCTTTTGTCTTTTGCCAGCTCAACGAGCTTGATGCTGTGCGATCCGATATCAAGTCCGACGGTTGTGTTCATTGGGCAGTTTTAGTGACTAAACGATCCTTCGCTGAATACCGCGTTGTCAAATACGCTTGCCGCACTCCGGTAGGTCCGATAGACCATGACTTTTCGTGTAATGCCGGCACCGGTTGCTCCGACGGATTCCACTCTGCTTCCTTGCAAAGGGAGCACCTGCGACGCTTCGCTAGCCAATTGCGTCTCGCTATAAACCGGCCGGACGCGCACCATAAGAAGCGTATCTACCGCCGGGGTAATCCCCAGATCCGAAAACGTAAGCCGCGCTTGATACATGGACGCATTGCCGCACCCACCCGAGGCGGCAGTCGGTGCACTAAAGTTATTCGTGGCGCGCCGCGTAGCATCGGGATCATAAGCTGCCTTGGCCACACGGTAATTGCCGCTTTGTTTATAGAGAACCGATACAACCAGACCTGGCGTCGTTGACTCACTGCTCCAACAAAGATCAACAGAGGCATCCGTGTACGTCGGTGTTTCGGCGAGGGTTCCGTCCGCGTTGTGGGACACCAGCCAGAGCGTTTCCGTAACGTCCCGCAGGGTCTTTTGCGAAAATTGGTACACGCCGACCGCGCCACCGACGGCGGAAACCGTAGTAGCGTAGGAGGAACCGGAAGAAAGCACCGCTGCTCCTCCGGTCCCGCTTTTGAGCGCCTGTTCAATACCGGCCTCTGCGGCATTAAAGGCCCGGGCCGACTCTTCCAGGTCACTGGTAATAATGACGTCCGTGGTCGTCCTGCCGATCACGGAAAGCGCAATCGTAAGGGCAATCGTGAGCACTAAGAGCGCAACCAACACCATTTGTCCGGACTGACGTGAACGGTGATCCATATCATCATTGTAGAAAGTGCTGCTTCGTTTGACAATACTCATGTCCTGGTCACGGACATTTGAGACTTTCTGCTCCTTTCTGTAAGTGTACCAGAT
>CAYIWI010000020.1:0-10428 GCA_964367065.1 uncultured Gammaproteobacteria bacterium | reverse complement strand
CGAATCTTTGCTGAAATACTTCGCTCCTGCGCGGAAAAAGTACCAGGAATTGAAAAACAATCCTCAAACCGTGAAACAAATTCTTCAGGCTGGTGCTGTCCGCGCGCAGCAAGTTTCTGCGGCAACCATGAAAGAGGTGCGTGGGGCAATAGGACTGACGAACCAGTATTCGTTCTTCGAATACAGAGGATAATATGTGTTGATGCTACTATGTACCGTTACATGATAGCAAGAGAAATCTATGAAGCAAACTGTTGCATTTGATGATTTTGCAAAACTTGACCTGCGGGCAGGGAACGTCGTTGATGTTGCGGATGTCCCCGGCAGCGAAAAATTGTATCGGATGACGGTGGACCTTGGCCCCGTACCGGATGGTGGAGGGTTGCGGACGATCTTTGCCGGAGTCAAAAAGTGGTACAAAAAGTCACAGCTGAAAGGCAAGAATTTTATCTTCGTTGCCAACCTGGTACCGCGTAAAATGCCAAGCGGTGAGTCCCAGGGCATGATGCTGGCGATTTGTCCTGCAAGCGGAAAGCCCCTCCTTCTCCCAGTCTCCAAAACCGTCGAACCGGGTCAATCGTTGTGCTAGCAATATGACCTGTTAATAGGTCTTGACAAACGACCTCTTTTTTGTCATACTATCCGTATGACTACAACCACAATTTCACAACTCAAGATGAACCCTTCTTCCGTCATTGCGCAGGCCGCGGATTATCCGGTGGCGGTCGCGAACCGCAATAAGGTAACGGCGTACCTTGTGGGCAAACAATTGTTTGAAAAGCTTACCGCCTACCTTGAAGACCGGCTGGATGCTGCGGCAGTTGCAAAAACCGATTTTACCAAGGGAAAAGATTTTGAGAAGGTGGCGCAAGAGCTTGGGATATGAAGATTACCATCCTGCCCCGCGCGGAAAAAGAACTGCGGAAACTCCCCAAATTTGATCAGATCGCCGTCGCCGCCAAAATCCGGACACTGCCGACCCCGCAGATAGCGGGAGAAGAAAAACTGACCGGATATGCGCATATCTACCGGGTGCGCGTGGGGAATTACCGAATCGTGTATAAGAAAACAAGCGAGTCTATCGCCATTGTGCTTATCCGTCACCGGCGCGATGTGTACCGCGCGGTACGGGAACTGTTGGGGTAGGAGTGATATCATACAGACACATGAAA
Organism: uncultured Gammaproteobacteria bacterium; assembly: GCA_964367065.1. Taxonomy (GTDB): domain Bacteria; phylum Patescibacteriota; class Microgenomatia; order UBA10105; family UBA927; genus JACREP01. The sequence continues at coordinate 9,256 of CAYIWI010000020.1, read as the reverse complement.
ATATTTTTTACCTCTCCCTATGATGGGAGGAAGCAATATCAGCGATATATTGATGTCATCATTGCCACCGTTGAATCTATCGGCGCTCAGGTGATCAGTCCGGAAAAAACCAGAGAATATCAGGATGCACTCAGTCGTGAGAACATACAAAAGCTTGGGTCACGGGACCGCGCGCACTATGAATTTATCCGTCAAGGGATCGCCAATGCTGATGCGGTCATTATTGAGGCAAGCTACGAAGATTTCCGCGTGGGACATGAGGCGACGCTTGCGATTATTTACAAAAAACCCGTGTTGTGTCTTTCGCAAAAGAAAGATTACGGACAACTCATACGGCATGAAGACTTTCAGGGTAAAAAGTATACGGAAAAAAATTTGCGCAAACTGGTGTTGGATTTTCTCTCTGGGGTAAGCCGGAAAATTCTCAAGAAACGAAAAAGTACGTTACACGGCAAAACGGGGGACGGAGAAAAAACACGGAAATATGGAAACATAGCGGTGTTAGGCGCTATTAATATTGATTTAGTGACGAAAGTGCCGAGGATCCCCAAAGAAAATGAGGTAGTCATAAGCGAAGGATTACATCTGTTACCAGGCGGCAAGGCAACGAACGCAGCGGTCGGCATGGCGCGGTTAGACGGGGCCGTGTCGATGATCGGTAAAATCGGCAACGATACGTTTGGCGAAGAGGTCCACGCTGTGCTCCGCCGTGAGTCTATCCAGACTGATTATGTAGATACCGATAGTTTTATCCCGACCGGTACGGTCATGGTAAATGTTGATGCCAAAGGAAAAAACACCATCATTGTGAATGAGGACGCGAATATCCGCATTAACAAAAAAACCATTATGGATTTTGTAGGCGCATTCGATGGTAAAAAACAGAACGTGGATTGCTTTTATACAACGCTGGAACCGCTGCCGGAGATTGTCGAGCTTGCGATACGCGAATTTTCCAAGCGCAAGATATTTATTTTCTGTGATGCAGCCCCGCAGACCCGGCCGTTGCCGGCACACCTGTATCCGCTGATCGATGTGTTGTCTGCCAATGAATATGAAGCTACAGGCATGACTGGCATGACGGTGCGGGATGTCGCCAGCGCGGAGGCGGCTGCAGTGTTTCTTCGTCGAAAAGGAGCACAGACAGTCATCATCACTCTTGGGCACCTGGGCGCAGTGCTCCTTGAAAAAGGCCATGAAGCGCCAATACATATTCCCGGGAAAAAAGTCAACGTCGTAGACGAAACCGCTGCAGGAGACGCATTTCGTGCAGGATTTGTGGTCGAGTATCTTCGGACAAAACAGATGCAGACAGCGCTAGAATTTGCTAATTTGGTGGGTGCGTATGCAGTAACGAGGCTCGGTGCCTATGAAGCCCTTCCGACGCGGGAAGAGCTGGAGTTTTTGGAAGTCTTCGGATAGTCTCGTGCAGCAAGTCTCTCTTCGTGTTATACTCAAGCTCCAGGCCGCATCCGAAAATAACTTGAATACTTTTTAATTTGAAGGTGCGGCACAAAGGGCCGTAACCCTAAATAACTGTGAAGTTATTTAGGGACGAGCCCTTAGTGGGAAGTGTATTCCCAAAGTTTTTTGTTTCCATTATGGCTGAAAAACCATCGGTCAAGCCGAAACGCAACGGGAACGGGAACCACCGCGGCATGCGCAAAATGTTTGAGTTCCGGCTCAACTTCAATCTCAAAAATCTCTTCATCGGTTTGTTCATTGCCTTTCTGGCGCTCTCCTTTTTGGGCAGCTTCGGTGCCAATGACCGGATGCTGAAAGAGTTGCCTCTCTCTACCGTCATTGGAGAAGTGGCGGCGGGCAAAGTGGAAAAAATCGAAGTGGAAGAGGACAAGCTTTACGTGCAGTACAAAGGCGGGGAGAAGGCGGTATCACACAAGGAGCCGCAGGAGTCGTTGTATACCCTGCTTGAGTCGTCCGGAGCCGATCCCAAGAATGTGGAGATAAAAGTGCGGGATTTGAGCATGGGCCAGATATGGTTGGGGATCCTTTCAAACATACTTCCGCTCGTTTTGACCGTCGTCTTTTTCCTCTTTCTTTTCCGTCAGGCGCGGGGCGCACAGGACAACATTTTTTCGTTCGGGCAATCTAAGGCGCGGGTGTGGAGTAAAGACTTGCCTAAAACGACCTTTGCCGACGTGGCTGGGGTGGATGATGCCAAAAAGGAGCTTGAGGAGGTCGTCGACTTTCTCAAAAACCCGGCTAAATATAAAGCCCTTGGAGCACGAACGCCGAAGGGTGTGATATTGGTGGGTCCATCCGGCACGGGCAAAACTCTTCTGGCCAAAGCGATGGCCGGAGAAGCGAAGGTGCCGTTTTTTAGTATCGCCGGGAGTGAGTTTATGGAAATGTTAGTCGGCGTGGGGGCGGCTCGCGTGCGGGACCTCTTTGCCCAGGCCAAAAAAAGCGCACCCGCCATTATTTTTATCGATGAAATTGATGCCATAGGCCGTATGAGAAGTGTCGGTATCATGGGCGGGCACGACGAGCGGGAACAAACACTCAATCAGATTCTGGTTGAAATGGATGGGTTTGAACCCAATGCTGCGGTTATGATTGTCGCAGCTACAAATAGGGGAGACCTCTTGGACCCGGCACTTCTGCGCCCCGGAAGGTTTGACCGGCGCGTGGTTTTGGATCTTCCGGATATGGCCGGTCGGAAAGACATCCTTGCCATCCACGCGAAGGGGAAGCCCTTCGCTAGCGCTCAGGGTAAACCAGATGCAGGAGTTGATTGGGACAAGGTGGCCAAGCGAACCGTGGGCTTCTCCGGTGCGGACATGGAAAATATGCTCAATGAAGCGGCGATTTTGGCTGCGCGAGACGCCAAAAAAGAAATTGACATGAAGGATTTGGAAGAAGCGGCGACCAAGGTGAAGCTGGGGCCGGAGAAAAAGCGGCTGCAGACCGATCTGGACCGCAAGATGACGGCGTACCACGAGGCAGGCCACGCCGTGGTGACGTACTTTTCTCCCAACATGGACCCGGTGCACCGCATTTCTATCGTTTCCCGCGGCATGGCACTGGGCTATACGCTCACCCCGCCGGAAAAAGACCGTCTGCACGAAACGCGTTCGCACCTGATCCAGCAAATCGCCAGCATGATGGGCGGAAGAGCCGCCGAACAGCTCATTTTTAACGAAATGACCTCTGGGGCGGCCAACGACATTGATCAGGCAACGCGCATTGCCCGCTATATGGTAATGGAGTTTGGCATGAGCGACCTGGGTCCCATCAACTTCGGGCCGCAGATGGACATCACAGAGTGGGGGAAGCAGTACTTCGAGCAGCAGCAGATTTCGCAGGACATGGCCGGAGCCATTGACCGCGAAGTGAAAAAGTTTTTGGATGAGGGGTACAAAAAAGCCGTTGAGATCCTCAAAAAGAACCGGAAGAAAATGGACGTCATTGCGGCTGAACTGGTGAAAAAGGAAACCCTCGAGGGCGAGGAATTTGCTGCCCTGATGGGCAGCAAGATGAGCACTTGATGGATGAACTTGATTAGCACATGATAAAGACATGCCCCGACCAATAAAAGCGCCTACTGTTTACGAAGATCTTACTTATGCGCTCATTGGAATAGCATTTTCCATACACAAACAACTTGGCCCAATTCATAAAGAATTGATATATCAGAAAGCTTTTGCTCACGAATTAACAGATAAGATGATTCCCTTTACAAAAGAAAAGCAGCTGCCGGTTTCTTTTAAAGGGGAAAAAGTTGGCGTATATATTCCGGATTTTCTCATTGATGACAAAGTTATTGTCGAAATAAAGGCACTTGAGTTTATTCCGCAAAAAGCGGGCGTGCAGCTTAGTTATTACCTCGAAAATACTGGCTATCGCGTTGGTTTACTGATAAACTTTGGTACACCAAAACTGCAAGTGAGAAGAAGAATTTATGGATGATTCACGCCTGCCTGCGCAGTCAGGTGCTCATCATGTTCAACAATCACGTGCTAATCGCCTGGTACTCATTGACGGCAATGCCATCCTCCACCGGGCATACCACGCCCTGCCGCCTTTAACTGCTCCCGACGGATCGTTGGTCAACGCCGTGTACGGGTTTACCTCGATGCTTTTGAAAATCGTTCACGATCTAGCGCCCACGCACCTGGCGGTTGCCTTTGACCGTCCCAAACCGACGTTCCGCAAGCAGCTATTTGCCGGCTATCAGGCCAAACGGCCGAAGATGGATGAGGACTTGACGAGCCAGATTGCCAAAGTGCACGACGTGGTGGCCGCGTTCGGGATACCGGCGTATGAGGTGGACGGGTATGAGGCGGATGATGTCTTGGCGACGATTACGTCGCAATGCCAAATGCCAAATGCCAAATGCCAAATCGATCAGGTCATTATTGTGACCGGAGATCGGGATATTTTGCAGTTGGTTGTTGATGAAAAGGTGTTTGTGTACATGCCCACGAAGGGGCTTTCTGAAGCCAAGCTGTACGGCGAAAAAGAGGTGATGGAGCGCATGGGAGTGCCGCCCAAGCAAATTCCGGATTTTAAGGCGTTAGCAGGAGACGCCTCGGATAACTACCCGGGGGTCAATGGCATAGGACCGAAGACCGCGCAGGGTTTACTGAAAGCATTTAGGAGCATCGAAGAACTGTATCAGGCGATACACAAGAAGGATGGTCGGGCAAAAACATTGCCGGAAACCGTGCTCACCAAGCTTGCCCACGGGGCAGAGGACGCTGTGTTGTCTAAAGACCTGGCAACCATCCGCACCGATGTGCCGATGCCGGTGGATCTTGCGGAAACGAAGCTCAAGACTCTCGATACTCCCGAGGCGCGCAAAGCACTGGAAGACCTCCACTTCCCCTCACTCCTGAAGCGATTGGGTGGTTCTGCACCAGAAGCATTCACGGAAAAAAAGCGGCCGCATGGATTCCGTGAATCAAAAACGGAAACACGGCAGACCGAAAACGAGCAGCAACAATTGTTTTGAGTATGAAGATAGCCTTAGTCCACGATTATTTGAGGGAATACGGCGGCGCCGAGCGCGTCCTGGAAGCTGTGCATGAGATGTGGCCGGAGGCGCCCTTATATACCTCGTTTGTGGATTGGAAGGCGTTGGGGCCTCATGCAGAACGGTTCCGCGGGTGGGATATCCGGACGAGCTGGGTACAGCACAATCCGCTGGTGAAGAAATTCATCTCGCCCCTGCGGTTTTTGGCGCCTGCGATTTGGGGAAGCTTCGATTTGTCAAATTACGATGTCGTGATCTCCTCAAGCGGGTGGTTTATGTGCAGGGGGGTAGCCTTGCTCGGCGCTGAGGTCGGCATACCGGATGCGGGTCCTGCCAGTCGCGTATCCCGGCAACATCCTCGTCCCTCACCCACCGTAAAAGGTGTTTTATCTCGTCTTCTGACCACACACTCACCTTCAATACGCCTACAAAAGTTTTGGGAAGCATTCGTTCGGGACTCCGGGATTGCCGGGTCCCTCACGGCCGTCACCCGCAATTCCTTCACGCGTCACGCCGCGCCTCTCCATATCTGTTATATTCACCATCCACCGCGGAATTTGTATGGGTATGCCACCGGTTCTGCACAGCAGAATCCTTTGATACGAATTTACGCTACTATTATAAATTTTTTCCTGCGGCACTATGATTTTGAGACGGCACAGGCCGTGGATTACTTCATCGCCAACTCAAAAGAGACAGGGCGGAGGGTACAAAAGTTTTACCGGAGAGAGAGTACGGTGATATACCCCCCAGTAGAACTCAGAACACAGAACTCAATGACCAAACAAAGAACAGAGAGAACGTACTTTTTGAGCGTTGGGAGATTGACCTGGGCCAAGCGGGTGGATCTGGCAATCCAGGCATGCAACAAACTCAAGGTACCACTGAAAATCGTCGGGACGGGGAAAGAGGAGGCGTATTTGCGCTCGATTGCAGGGTCAACCGTTGAATTCCTCGGATCAGTATCTGATGGCGAGCTTGCCGAACTCTACGCCGGGGCGAAAGCCCTTATCTTCTGTGCGCTTGATGAGGATTTCGGCATGGTGCCGGTGGAAGCAATGGCTTACGGCGTGCCGGTGATTGCGCTTGCCCAAGGTGGCGTGCTGGAAACGGTCGAGGACGGAAAGACCGGGGTCCTTTTTGGAGAACCGACCGTGGAGGCTTTAGTGGAAGCGATGGGGAGATACGGGAAATTAGGTCTGGCGAAGCCAGATCTCGCTTCGCGAGAGAAGTTGGAAAGACAATGCGCGGAACAGGCCAATAAATTCAGCAAAGAGCGGTTCAAGGGGGAACTGAAAGCGTTTATCGAAGAAAAATACCGCTTGACAACATACAACATACAACATACAATTAGACTCATATGATACGAACACAGGTGTATATACCAGACGATTTACATCGTGATCTCATGCTATTGGCCAAGCGGGAAGGGACGAACTTTTCTACGCTTCTGCGGGAAGGAGCGGCAGAGGTGAAGAAAAAGAGAGCTGCCAAGAATAAGAAAGATTGGAGAAAGTTTATTGGTGCAGCTGGAAAAGGTGGACCGAAAGATGTAGCTTCCAAGATTGACTATTACTTATATGGAAAGGGGAATCCAAAGTGGGCAAAGCTCTATTAGATGCCAATGTTCTTGTAGGGCTCTATCGACCGACAGATTCCTCGCATCACGATGCGGTAACGCTCGTTTCAAAGCTAAAAGGTGAAGGATGGAGTTTTGTGTTTACAAATTTACTGGTGCAAGAAGTGGCGACTGTGTTGAGTATGAGGGTAGGAATGAATCTTGCCAGGAAATTTCTGAAAGACTACCACGATATTATCTCGGAAGAGATTTTTATCGATGAAGAACTGGAACAATTAGCATGGAAGATTTTTGCCAGTCAAGAAAAAAAAGGCACATCATTTGTCGATTGTGCGAATTTAGCAGTGATAGAGAAGTATAGGCTTGACGGAATTGTTTCCTTCGATATGTTTTACCCCAAAGAGTTTCGTGTATACTAGCCTCATGAACGCTTCTATTCTTGAGGTTTCACATTTGACCAAGAAGTTCGGTCCGCCAGCCGGCGGATTCACTGCCGTTGACGATATTTCCTTTTCCGTTGCGGAAGGGGAGATCGTGGGGCTGTTGGGCAGAAACGGCGCGGGGAAAACCACGACGATTTCGATGCTTCTGGGGCTTCTCACGCCGACTGCTGGTTCTATCCGCGTGTTCGGAAAAGACCTGGAGAGACACAGGGTTGAACTATTGGAGCAGGTCAACTTTTCGTCCGCGTACATCAATTTTCCGTTGGTTTTGACGCCGCGTGAAAACCTGAACGTGTTTGCACTGCTGTATGACATACCGGACCGCAAGACCCGCATAGACGAAGTAATCCACCTGTTCGGCATCGAACCGTTTGCGGACAAGCGCTACGTGTACCTGTCGTCCGGCCAGCAGACGCGGGTGCATTTGGCCAAAGCATTCCTGAACCGGCCGCGGATTCTTTTCCTGGACGAGCCCACGGCAGCACTGGATCCGGATATCGCTGACACGGTGCGCAAACTCATTGTTTCCATGCAGAAAAAGGAGCGGATGACCGTGCTTCTCACGTCCCACAACATGGCGGAAGTGGAAGAAGTCTGCGACCGCGTCCTGTTTATCGATCACGGCAAGTTAATCGCCGAAGATACGCCGGAGGGACTGGCCGGCAGCATATCGCGAACTACGGTCAACCTGATGGTGACGGACGGGCTCAAGCGCACGCTTCGGTTTTGCCGAGAGCACGGGTTTAGGGCACAAGAAGAGGGACGATACGTTTCCGTGACGCTCACCGAAGAGGACATTGTGTACTTTTTGAGTTTCCTGGCAGAACACGACATTAAATATAAAGAAATCAGCATTGACCGGCCGACGCTTGAAGATTACTTTTTGCAACAAATGAGGGAAAAGGTATGAACACCAGAAGAATTTGGGGCATGATGCTGCGCAACTGGTATGTCTGGATACGGGATCTGGACCGTATCTTTGATGCTTTTTGGTGGGCGTTTTTTGATCTGGCTACCTGGGGGCTTATGAGTTCGTATTTTGCCAAGCTCTACGGGAGCGACAACATGATGATGCTGATTTTGACCGGAGTGATTTTTTGGAGCATTCTGGCCCGGTCTCAATGGGAGATTACCGCATCCATGATCATAGAATCCTGGGAACGCAACCTGATCAACATATTTACCACGCCGATCACGGTTGCCGAATTTTTGGCCTCGTCCATCCTTCTGGGATTGGGGAAACTCCTGCTCGTGTTGCTGTTCATGGCCGGCGTCACGCTTCTGTTTTACCAGTACAATATCTTTACCGCGCTCCACTGGGAGATTATCCCCCTGCTTGCAAGCCTATTTTTGACATGCATTTGGATTGCCCTGGTGGTTAATGCGCTCATCCTGCGTTTTGGGAAACAGGTGATCTCGTTTGCGTGGACGTTGGTGTTCATCATTAACCCGCTCTCCGGCGTCGTGTACCCCATAAGTTCGCTTCCGCCTGTGTTGCAGACACTGGCAAAATTTGTCCCTACCTCCTACGTATTTGAAGCGATGCGCCGTCTGCTTTTAACCGGCACCATGGACTGGGGGCTGGTGGGGATAAGCGTGGTCCTTAACGCTGGTTACGTGGTGTTGGGTGTGATCGTATTTTTCCGGACGTTTCGCCAGGCCCGGGCTCGGGGGTGGCTCATTAAGCTGGCATGAGGCTCACTGCAAAAATTCCACCGGATTGTAGGAAAAGGGGATGACGAGGTCGGCAAACTCTTTCATGGGTTCGATATGCTTCTGGTGATTTTTCTCGACGGTGATGGACCAGGCAAGGGTGTCGATGTCATTTCTTCCCTTCGCCACGTCGCGGATCATGCGGCGGGCCACCCGGATTTCCCGCGGCGTATCCAGGTAAATCTTGAGATTCCCTAGACTGCGCAGCGGCTCGTGGAAGGAAAAAATACCCGGGACGACAATGAACCGGTCGTCGGGCTTAGCCTGTATTTGCTGGGTGCCGACGCGGTCGCTTAATTTCATATCGTAGACGGGTATGGTGACCTTCTTGCCCTGGGCAAGTTGGGCTACTGCTTTGGCGCATCCGGCAATGTCCACGGCCTGAGGTGCATCAAAGTCAAAGGAGCCGTCGGGCCGGGGCTTCATTTCACTCATGCCGAAGTAGAAGTGATCCATCTCCAATACCAGGGCGTTTCGGAAGAGGTTGCCGAAGACCGTTTTACCCGAACACGATCCGCCGCAGAT
>CAYIWI010000019.1:3609-11706 GCA_964367065.1 uncultured Gammaproteobacteria bacterium | reverse complement strand
ACGAGCCGCGTTGCCCCGGCGTCGCGGACGAGTCTGGCGGTTTTATCGTTGATGCCGCCGTCCACTTCGATGGGTAAATTCGGGAAGTTTTCGCGGATCTGTTTAATTTTCTCCAGTGTTTCCGGCATGAGCGCCTGGCCGGAAAATCCCGCTTCAATGGTCATCACCAACACCACGTCGATTTCCTCGAGGAATGGCTCAATAATCTCGACATCCGTGGGTCCGTCAATGGCCAACCCCACCTCCACACTCTCATACTTGGCCACATCCAAAAACCGGCGCGGGTCGTGCGCTTCTACATGGGCAATCAGCCGTTTAAATCCACTATCGGCCAGCGGCCGGATGTATTTCTCCGGCTCCGCAACCATAAGGTGAGCTTCGAGCGATGGAGCTTTGTCTAATTGGACTAATTGGACAAATTGGTCAAATCCGAGAAAAGTCTCATTGGGAACGAGCGTGTTATCCGCCACGTCAATCTGCACCCAGGATACGTAGGGCGCCACGAGCTTCACGCGGCGCTCGATTTCGCTAAAATCTTTTTCGAGTATTCCTGGGATAATATCAACCATATGTTGTCAACAGCACCCGCACCCACCGCAGTTATCTTCTTCCCGCGCCATGATCTTCCCAATTCTTCGTTTACATTTGTTCGCGCCGGAAAACTTCGTGGTGAGAAACGTACTGATCATCTCTTTCATCTTGTCCTCTGGTGTGCTATCGGCAGCAAGCGCAAGGACATTGGCATCATTATGGTCTCGGTTGTGCTCAACATCCTCAACATTCATGCCCAGTACGCAGCGGATGCCCCGGACTTTGTTTGCCGCAATGGTCACGCCGCCGCCTGACCCGCAAATCACGATCCCCCGGCTTTCCGGGTCTTTCGCAATGGCGTCTGCCACGGCATCCGCTACCGCAAACGCAAAATCCGGAAAATCATCTTCAGGCTCAAGCTTCGTGTTACCGCAGTCAATCACTTCGTGACCCAAACCGGATACCCACGGTTTGAGCGCTTCCTTCAGCTGAAAACCTCTGTGATCGGCGCCGATAAAAAGTTTCATGCTCCATTACCGCGGGAGTTTTTGCGCGAGCGCGTCGTAGCCGGTGTCCAGCTTGCCGAAGGTTTCATCGGCAAGCGCTTCCCGTGCCCAAAGAATCGAAAGGAGACTGCGCAGCGCCATGATGATATTGACCACGCCCCGCAGTTTGATGTCTCGGAACTTCCGGTCACGGTTCCCTGTCGCCTGCGCCACTTCCGTCACCACCATCAACGCGTGTTTGCGCACCTGATCCGTAAGGTCTCCCGGCTGCCCGTCCGTTGCCTCTAAAAGATCAAGGCAACTCATATACGCTTCCTGCCACAGTTTATCATCGTGAAAAGACATAAAGAAGATTATAGTCTATCTCTCTCCAAAAACCAACGTCTACATATTTTTGACAAGCTTCGCATACAGCTCTTTGTATGCCCGTGCGCTCCTGTCCCACGAAAAATCCTGCCGCATGGCCGCGATCACCATGTCCTGCCATGTTTCCGGTTTCGTCAGATACAGCTTCATCGCATCGTGCATTTTTTGGGCCAGTGCGTTTGCACGGTATTTTTCAAACACAAACCCCGTCTTGCCGTCCATGACGGTATCTGCCAATCCTCCGGTTTTGCGTACTAACGGAAGCGCACCGTATCGCTGGGCAATCATTTGAATCAAGCCGCAGGGCTCAAATTTAGAAGGGACCAGGATCACGTCCGCAGCCGCATACACCCGCCTGGCCAACCGCTCGTCAAATGTATGGACAAAACGGACATTGCCGTGGAGCTTGGCAAATTCCGTCAATTTTAACTGGCTTTTGGCTGATCCCTCGCCCAAAATAAACAATTGAAAATTTTGCGTCGCGAGGGTCTCCACTGCTTTGATGATCAGGTCTAACCCTTTTTGACGAAATTCCAAGCGGCCGACAAAACCAAACAGCGGTCCGGAACTATCCGGCAAGCGGAAAGAGGTGCGAAGAGCACGTTTATTCCTCAATTTTCCGGACTTCACGGAGTCCTTATCATAGGTATGTAAAAGAGCGGTGTCGCTGCGGGGATTCCATCGATGTTGGTCAATCCCGTTGAGGATTCCCACGACTTTATTGGCCCGCCGTTTCATGACTGCGTTTATCTCGTCTCCGTGCTCGTGGGTAATAAGCTCACGGGCGTAGGTCGGCGACACGGTCGTAATTTGATCGGCATATTCCAAAGCCTCCCGCATGAGTTTTATGGCACTGCCCAAGCTCGTATCGTACACATGAAAAAGACTTCGGGGAAGTCCTAATTTCAGAATGGTCATGACTCCGGTTTCTCCTTTATACAGATGATTGTGTATGGTAAAAACGGTCCGAACCTGGGCTGATGCGAGGGTCCTCACTTTTTTCCCGACCTTGCGCTCCTCACCGATAAGCATCGGAACCAGGGCCGTATGCCAATCCTGACAATGCACGATATCGTACGGGCCGCCCAAGAGCGGATTGGCATAGAGGTAAAACTGGGCAACTGCTTTGGAAAAAAAGGCAAACGCTTCTGCCATGTTAGCGGTTTTATAGTGGTGAAATAACGGGTGCCGGAAAAGGTACACAGGGATGGTGCTCCCCGGCAAATTCGTTTTAAAAACAAAAATAAGCTCCCGCCGGCGGTCAAAATCCACCGCTAACTGACCCACGCACGCCACATGCCCTGCTTTGATCTTCTCATAGTACGGCATGACAATGGCCATGTGGACGCCAAGCGTGCGAAGGGCTACTGGCAACGCGTAGGACACGTCTCCCAACCCACCTTTTTTGAACAATCCCGCGCACTCGCTGGTAACAAAAAGCACACGCATAAAAGGTTAAACCTTTTGAAGCTAAACCTCCCCACTCAATCATCAATCATCGCGTGACGAATCCGGCTGAGCATAACTTCCTCGAGCCCATCATCGTTAGACTCCACAAAAGACTGATACGACGTAAAGCCTTGCGTACCAAAATGGGCAAGGACCGCCAACGGCTTCACCCATTCCTGCTTGGCAAACCCAAGATAATCTGCATACGATGTTGGCTGTGAACCTAAAAGGTTTAACCTTTTGAAGCTCAGTGGGTTTCGGTGGATATAGCGGGACACATAGAGAAGTTGCTCGTCGGACTCCATAATGACTGCTTTATACGTTCCCTGAAAAAGCGGTCCAAATCGTTTGTATCGCCGATTGCCATAGGCGGTATAGCGCGTCATGAGAGACTGGACGAACGATTCCATCTCCCGCTCCCCTTGCTGCCGAAGAAGCAAGTGGAAGTGGTTGGGCATGAGGCAATAGACTACCAAGTCAATCCTGTCGTGAAAATTATTGAGCCGCAACTGTCGTTGGGCATTTGCCCGTTCTTTCCATGAGACAGTAAGGTCGGTAGCCTTCTTCTGCAGTCCCACGACGTCTTTAGGCAAAAGATACGTTTTGAGATAAGAGAGAAACACCCCATAATCCTGCTCATCAAGGAAGATATCCGCCTTGTTTACCCCCCGATTGTAGACATGGTAATACCCCTGAGCAACGTATGGCTTTATGACATTCCTGGCAGGCATAGGGACACTCTATCATTAAAGGTTAAACCTTGCAAGGCCAACAAACCTAAAAGGTTTAACCTTTTGAGGCTAAAATATTCTGGTACACCTGCTCATACCCTTCTACCATCTTCTCAACCGTAAAATTTTCTTCCACGTGTTTACGGCAAGCGACCCGGTCGATCTCTCCAATGCGCTTGACCGCCTCGACCAACCCCTCTACACCGGTCTTTTTTATCTTCCAATTAGACAAATTAGTCACATTTGACACATTTGGCTCCACGATAAAGCCGGTCACCCCATCTTTCACGATTTCCGGAACCGATCCCCTATTGTAGGCAATCACCGGTGTCCCGCACGCCATGGCCTCAATCATCACCATCCCAAACGGCTCTTCCCAACGAATGGGGAAAAGGAGTGCCTTGGCGCCTGCCAAAAGTGCGGCCTTTTTCTTGTCGCGCAAAAACCCCACCTCCCGCACCAACGGATGAGCCAGATGAGGCTCAATATGTTTTTTATAGTACGTAATCTCCCGGTACTCTTTTGACCCCGCCAAAACGGTGAGATTTCCTGTTTCAATTCCTGCCCGGATCGCATCCTCCACGCCTTTCTCGGGCATATACCGTCCGATAAACAACACATACTCGCCTGTTTCGAAATTTGGTTCATACCGGGATATATGCACACCATGGTGTACAACCCCCGCGATATCAACGAGTGGTGCAAAGTCCCGTGCCTGGCTATGACTTATCGCAACGTAGTGATCGCGGGGAAATCGCCGGAAGCGCCAATAATCCAGATATTCTTTGTCCGGCGCCGTATCATGGAGCGTATACACGGTCGGCACACCGGTCACCTCAGCAAAATAATGTGCAGAAAATTCCAAAAAGGAATGGACCAAATCAATCTTCCCTTCTTTTGCATCGTTGTATGCTTTCAGCGTCAGGTCCAGTTCATATTCCCACCGGGCATCCCGGCGGGCCAACAGCTTCTTCGTATCGGGCGCAACGTACCGAAGCTTCATGGCCGCCGGCTCCTGAAGTGCTAACGCATCATTTCCCGCAATGAGCGTACCCTTTGTCTTGGTGTCCGACGAACTGTAGACCCGCACGTCGTGGCCGCGGGCAACGAGTCCGTCTGCTAAATCCAAAAACAGCTCGTGCGGCGCAAAAATCTTCTCGCGGCCATACCGCTCGTACATGAGGGTCGATGGAAGCAGTAATCCAATATTCATAGCGAAAAAGGTTTAACCTTTTGAAGCTAATATTTTCTTGTATACGGCTTCGTAGCCGGAAACCATCGCGTCGATGGTAAACCGCGTTTCCACCGCTCCCCTGCACGCGTGCCGATCCAGGGCATCAACCTTCCTCACCGAGTCAACCATCCCCTGTTCATTTTCAACGACAAAGCCGGTTTTCGTTTCCTCCACCACCTCCGGCACCGCGCCCCGCCGATACGCCACCACCGGCGTGCCGCAACTCATCGCTTCAATCATGACGATCCCAAAGGGCTCCTCCCAGTGCACGGGCAAAAGTAAGGCCTTCGCTCCTTGGTACAACTTCACCCGCTCCTCAAGCGTCAAATTGCCCTCCGCGCTCTTGGGGTCGCCGATGAACCGGATGGTATCGGACAGGTGCGGCGCAATTTCGCGCTCATAAAACGCAGACGACTCCACATTACCCACAATGTTCAGCGGTACGCCGGTTTTTTGCGACACGCGGATCGCATCGGTCACTCCCTTGGGGTCAATCTTCTCCCCGGCTTCATTGGTAAAAAACTCCCGGATGCGACCGACGAACAACAGATAGGTTCCCGGATTCCCGCTGAACGCAAACGCCCGTTCATCAATGCCGTTGTACACCGTCTCCGTGTAATTGAGCCCCGGATACAACGCTTTTTGCCGTTCGGAAATGGGCGCAAAAAACGTTTCCGGGTAGTGACCGAAGAATTCCCCCAACTCCGGGGTCATCTGGGTGTGAATCGTAGTCACCATCGGCACACCCCACTCCTTTGCAAACAGAAGTGGCAGTACTTCCGGATACAGGTGATTATGGATAAGATCAAAAGAGGCGGCGTGCTTTCGCACCTCCTCCATCATACTGGCGAGAGCAATCAAGTGCCGGTAAAATTCATTTTCCACCTGGGGCAAATGAAACAGGGCTTTGGGAATAACAGGGATAAGATTGCCGCTCACGCGGGAGTCCCCGGTCCCAAACACCGTCACCTCATGACCGCGGGCTGTCAAACCTTCCGCAAGGTTATAGACGATCCGCGGCCGTCCGCCGCGGGTTTCGGCAGAAAGTTCACGCTTGAGCGGTGCAAGAATTCCGACGCGCATCACTTCTTATTGTACTCTATTGCCGGAGAAAAAATGTAGTAAAAAAATCAACGCGCGGGAAGGCAATTAACATAGTGCGGGTGACAGGAGCGAGAAAATCTATGAAGGCGCGGGGAGGTGTGCCGTTTTGAAGCATCGTCACGGCCTTGCCACCAAAGCGCTCATGGATATCCGGAGGGCCTGGACCTTGACGATGCGAGAACACGGCATACCGACCTCAGCGCCTGCAATGCCGGGATACGCGGCCGGCAGGACCCGTCTCAATCAAAGCGGCTTAACTGGAGCTCCTTGATGATTGGGTTTTTTTGCAAAACGTTCATAGATATGTTCAAATTTCTGCCCGATGGTTTCCCACGAAAATTTTTGCTCGACGCTTTTTCGGGCATTTTGACCCATTTTGAGACGGAGATCATCATTATCGAGTAGTTTGTTCACTTTCTCTACTATTTCGTTACTGTTCCGGGGTCGCACAAAGTATCCGTTGTATCCGTCTTTCACTGCCAAAGGAATTCCGCCTTTCCGCGTAACCACCACGGGCGTCGAGCAGGCCATGGATTCAAGGATGACGAGACCTAGCGGTTCGTCCCACGTGCTGGGTGCCACAAACACGTCGGCGCGGCTGTAGTACGGCACGAGCTTTTTGATGCCCGCGCCCAAATGCCCCACCCAATGCACATTAGTAAGGCCCAACTGCTTGGCTTTCTCCTTCAGGCGGTCCGCTTCCGGCCCGTCGCCCATAATGATGACCTCGCCGTGAATTTTCTTTGCCGCACCCACCAGGTAATCCACCCCTTTGTATTTCGTCAGCTTTCCGGCAAACAACACCACCGGCTTCCCATGTAAACCCAATTGATCATCCACGGCTTTGGCTCCTGTCCCGCTGTAGACAAATTTTTGGATATTGACCCCGCCGGGGATCACGCGGCACTTTTCGTGAAAATAGCCTTTGAAAATGCGCAGAAACCAGTCGCGCGTCCATCCGCTGTTGGGAATAATCCGCTTGGTACGGAACATCGCGTTGTATGTTTGATGCCAGTAGCGTTTGTCGCGCTCGAGCGTCGGCAGTTCCGAGCCGTGGATGGTGGTAATGAAATTGATGTTGTATGTGTCTTTCACAAATGTTGCCGCCCAGGTCAGAGGGAACGCGTGGTGCACGTGAAGGATCTCGGGTTTAAAGTCTTCGACCGCAGCAACGGTCGCACTCAGGAAAGTTTGGTAGATTTCTTCAATTTCCTGATTGGGTAACGCGGTATAGAGTTTGCAGCCCGGCCACTCGGGGTGGCCGGTAAAGGCAACGGGAAACGGAAGCTTCACGGTATACAGCTTTGCCCGTTCAATCGGCCGGTCATCGGGAGCCAGCACGGCGACTTTATGTCGTTTGCCTATCTCGCTTGCTAAATGCCTCGCATAGGTCCCAGACCCCGACCCCCAAAACGGAAACGTTTGCAGGTACAGTATCCGCATTACCTTGGATTATACACGGCAAGCCGATGACGCAACAAGCACGTCTGAAAAAAGTTGAAAAAGGTTTAACCTTTTGAGGCTAATTTTTTGCGCACCACCAACCAGAAAAATTTAAGGAGGGCAAGCTGGCGCTGGAAGCGCCACGGCTGGCGGATCAGCCGCCAGAGCCACTCGAGATGAACTGCTTGCATCGCACGCGGCGCACGGGGCGTTCTGCCAGAAATAATGTCAAAGGAGCCGCCGACGGACATAAAAACAATCCTCTTGTCATCGCGAGCACTGAAAAATTGAACCAATTTTTTAGTGCGTGGCGATCTCGTTTTTTGAGAGATTGCTTCGCCCCGCCAGCTGGCGGGGTCTCGCAATGACAAAGCGAGCCGTTCTATAAAAAACTCCTGCTTCGGCGCGCCTAGTCCGACGAAAACTATACGGGTATTGGTTTTGCGAATCTTTTCCGCAAGTTCTACGAAATACTGATCAGTAATCTCTTCATCAGATTGTTCTATTGCTCTATTGCTATGTTGTTGCGACAAGCCATCTTGAACATTTGTAGATTTGTAGATTTGTAGATTTGTAGATTTAATTTGGAACTCCGGCCCCTCCTCTGCCCACCCCCGGAGCGCTGGATGTTTCCGCTGTAAGCACTCAAGAGTCCGGACTGCTACCCCGCCCCTACCACCGATAAGCGCGATGGGATAGCCCCGCCCTGCCGCCATCGCCACCAGGTCTTCCA
>CAYIWI010000019.1:0-3509 GCA_964367065.1 uncultured Gammaproteobacteria bacterium | reverse complement strand
CCGATAAGCGCGATGGGATAGCCCCGCCCTGCCGCCATCGCCACCAGGTCTTCCATAAACTCCACACCGGGAATTACCTTTTTAATTGTTTGGTCATTGAGTTCTGTGTTCTGAGTTCTAAGAAATCGACTCGCCCAGACCACTCCAACCCCATCCGGGAGCACTACATCGGCCTGATTAAGCACTTCACGGAAGTGTTTATCGCGCTGCGCGTAGACTATTTGTTCAGGGTTGGGAGTGACGATGACCAGGGGGTTTTTGCCTTTTTTGGTCATTGAGTTCTGAGTTCTGACGTTCTGCGAAAGGTACTTTCGCACTTCCTCTAGGATTTCTTTTTTTGAACTTGTCGTAATGGAAATTCCCAGCATTTTTACCGCATTTAAACCCATAGTTTTTAAATAGTGATAAGTGATAAGTGATAAGTGATAAACCTAAAAAAAAATTGAACACTATTATTCATAGCTAATTTTTGATAATGTACAAAACTACCTTACCTAGCTAAATGTTACTATAAGGTATTATTATTTTTCTTCAATTTTTTTCTAAAGAAGTACTTTTTGATGTAAATATATTTTTTATAGGTTTTGCTTATCTCTTATTTCTTATCTCCTGTCACCGCTTGCTCACACTCCGTTTATACAACTCTATGTTTTCCAGCGCCACCCCGGTGCCGCGCACCACACATAAGAGCGGTTCATCTGCCACATGACAGACCACGCCGGTCATCTGCGTCATCAGGCGGTCTAAATTGCGAAGTAGACTGGTTCCGCCCGCCATGACAATCCCTTTGTCGATTATGTCCGCTGCCAATTCCGGCGGTGTATCCTCAAGCACTGCTTTGACCGCCCCAACAATCTGGTGAAGCACCGGCGTGATGGCCTCCGTTACCTCTGCCCTGGTTAAGGTGATCATACGCGGCAAACCAGCAATGGCGTCCCGGCCGCGGACTTCCATGGAAGAAGCTATCAGCTCTCTGCTATCAGCTTTCAGCTTCTCTGTTTCAGTTTTTTCTGCTGACAGCTGGCCGCTGACGGCTGATGGCTTCCCCCCCATCGCGTCCCCGATCGTGATTTTGATCGTTTCCGCCATCCGTTCACCGATAATCAGGTTGTATTTTTTCTTGATAAAGAGGGCTATGGCTTCGTCCAGTTTATTGCCGGCCACCCGGGCGCTGCGGTGCGCTACCACGCCCCCCAAAGAAATCACCGCAGCCTCGGTGCTGCCGCCGCCCACATCCACGATCATGTGTCCGGATGCCTGCGCAATGGGAATTTTAGCTCCGATGGCAGCGGCCAGGGGCTCTTCTATAAGGTACGCAACCCGGGCACCGGCAGAAAGCGTGGCATCCAAAACGGCTCTCCGTTCCACCTGCGTCACCCCGGTGGGCACGCAGATCATGACTTCCGGCTTGAAAAACCGGCTGCGGCCGGCAGCACGGTCAATGAAATACGATAAGAGCGCTTCGGTGATGCGATAGTCGGCAATCACACCGTCGCGCATGGGCCGGGTGGCGACGATCGTGCCGGGTGTGCGCCCCAGCATCTCCTTTGCTTCGTTGCCCACAGCTACAACGCGGTTATCATCCACCGTCACGGCCACCACCGTGGGTTCATTAAGCACCACTCCTTCACCGGCCAACCAGACGAGAGAATTAGCTGTTCCCAAATCGATGCCAATGCGTTTTGTAAATCTCCCGAACATATTCGCATTCTATCATACTCCGGTGTATAATACGGCCATCATGGCGTGGTGGAAACTGAAAGATGCTCTGATCCCTTTTGTTACCATAGCTCTCATTCTTATTGTATCGTTTGCGATCATTGCCTATGGCCGGGGGTACCGGCTGGACGTAAACAAAACCCAACTTCGCGCAACCGGCCTTCTGTCCGTAACCAGCGACCCCATCGGCGCACAGGTGTATGTCGACGGCAAACTCAAAACCGCCACCAACACCTCGCTTGCCCTTTCTCCCGGACGCTATAGCATCCGCATTACGAAAGAGGGCTATCTCCCCTGGGAAAAACCGGTGGGAGTACTGGGTGAAGTAGTCTCGCGGGCCGACGCATTCCTTTTTCCCACCAACCCCAGCCTTTCGCCGCTCACTGCCTTGGGCGTGGTACAGCCCGCGCTTTCCCCCGACGGCACAAAAATTGCCTATGTCGTGCCAGCCAAGCATTTAGACGGCAACGCAAGCAAAGCCGGTATCTGGGTGCTGGAGCTGGCGGAAGGGCCGCTGGGCAGGAACCGTAACCCGGTCCAGGTAGCTACCATCGACCCGAATTTTGATGTGACCGCTGCCACTCTCGTCTGGTCGCCGGACACCACCGAGCTTCTTCTGGGTTCTCCAACCAAACAATTCCGCCTCTACCGTGTCGGTCGCCTGGACAGCTTCCAGGACGCCAACCTCACCGCACAATCGCTCGTTGGGCAGTGGCAGACCGAGCGCAGCGGCAAAGAACGCCAAAAACTGACCGCCTTTGCCCAACCCATCATCAATATGGCCACCACGAGTGCCAAAATTATCAGCTTCTCGCCGGACGAGACGAAAATTTTCTACGAAGCCACTGCATCTGCCACCATCCCGACCGTCCTGACTCCCCCGCTTCTGGGCACCAACACGACGCCGGAAACACGCACCATCCAGCCGGGCAAGCTGTACGTCTACGACAGCCGCGAGGATCGCAACTACTTCCTTTTGGATAAAAAGGAGCTCCCGCAAAAAAATACTCCAACGTGGCTACCCACCAACAAGCACCTCATCCTCACGCTCCCGGAAAAAATTGATGTGATGGAGTACGACCGCACCAACTGGATTACCGTGTATTCCGGTCCGTTTGTCCAGGGATTCGTGGCGCCGTGGCCCAACGGAAGCCGGCTGGTCATCGTGACCACACTCAATCAAACCGCCAGCTCGCTCCCGAACCTGTACACGGTAAACTTAAGGTAAAAAGCATCAGCGGCTATCTTCTCGTGTCTAAATTTGACTTATAGTAATATTACTGATATCATTATAATTGTTAAAAATATGCCAGACTTACCTGAAAGAGAAAAACAAAGAATCCATCGCCTTTTCATGGATACGGCCACTAATGTTGCCTTATCTCAAAATATTCCGGGGCAAATTCATGTATTGGTAACAGATAATGATACAAGGAAAATATTTGGTGGATTTGCGCATGTCGAGTATGTAACGTTCCTTAATCGGCGAACGGCGAAAATTACGAGAACATCCATAGGCTTGCTCGCTCCCGATGCGACGCCTTTAGAAGTCGCCAATATTCTCATAGAAACTGACCCCGGAACACCCCTTGTTTGTGACGAACAGGTAGAACAGATGATAACTGGAGATCCATCGGTGGTAACCTGGCAAAGCGATGGCCACTATACCCTGACCTCGGTTGGAGGAGGAACGTTGGAAATCTTTACCCCATTAAAGTCGACGCCACTTCCGAAAGGATTTAAAACCCCTCCCGGCGTTGCCGGCGGTCAACTATTCTAAAGCGAGCGCC
>CAYIWI010000018.1:1641-12088 GCA_964367065.1 uncultured Gammaproteobacteria bacterium | reverse complement strand
CTCAAACCAGGCAGCCTGGTCGTCTCCAACAGCTTCATATTCCCGGGTTGGAACATCCTGCGGCACGATCGGGAGAAGCACGTCTACGTCTTCCGCGTTTGACGAGCAGGAACCGACGCAATACAATCAAGGAGAACGTATGTTTGACGGACAACAGACCGACGAACGAATTCTTTTTGCAATTACTCCGCATCCATTAAGCAGAATGCTTTCCCTGGTGCAACTGGTGCTATTGGCTGTCTTTTTTGGCCTTGTGCTCTTCCTCATCGCATCCGTGGCACCCGCCGCCGGAGCGGCACTTCGGGCAATCGGCCTGGTGCTTCCGATCTTTATCATCGCCATCGGATTCTGGTGGACCAACACCGTCTTTGCGAAGGCAAAAACATACATCACTGACAGGCGCATCATCCGCTTTGACGTGGTTTCCCCATTTTTCACGACCAAACGTGCGCTGTTCTGGAATGAGGCGCTCAAAGCCAAAGCGTATGCACCCAATTTGCTCTCCCGCTTCCTAGGCATCGGCATCGTCGAGGTGGAGCCGGTCATGGGGGATAAGGAAAACGTGCGCGTTACCGACGTGGGGTATTTCGATGACCTGGCAAACTACATCGATAAAATTCTCTTTACCTTCAAAAATAAGCCGGCCGAGATCTCTACCATCAATCCCTTTGTCCCCAAACCCCGCGGCCACCGCGATTCCCCATAGAAGTATCGCATACTTCCATCCCGGTCACACCTGTTCTTTGTCTTGATCAATGATATATTTGCCAACAATTTTTCCTTCCTGCTCGGATATTTCCCCACCAACGAAATCTTTATACTGCTCAGGATTATTATTGAAAGAAGAAAGTAGCACCTGTGTGTTCGTAATTTTAAAGTAAGGTAAACTCCCTGGCGTAATGTACGTATGACAGTCGCTAAACAACCATTGTTCAGGCTTTGTTACCAGATGCGCAAGGACCGGGTTCAAATGAATATATCGGCTTACCTGTAACACATCCTTGTCGTTGGGGACATGCTTTACCTTAAATCTTCCCTGGAAAACCACACCCTCGCGCTTGTTGCGACGGTTAAACTTGTGACTGTACGTGATACATAATCTACGCATAAACTCAGAAACAGATTGGAAGGATGCGATACTTCCATCGGGTTGCTTAGTTTCACCGATCGGCACTTTTACTTGCACCAATAAATGAAAATGGTTAGGCATGAGGCAATATGCAAGAAGATCCAGGAGCGGACGGAACAATCCATTACTAAGCGGATCAGCTTTATACGTAACAGGAAACGGCGGCTTTGCTGTTGGAAGTATCGCATCCTTCCGTGTTGGAAACCCTATAAGGAGATAGCGAAGAATGTCCTGAAAGTCATGATAATCATCGACGCTAAAAAACGTAGGAAGCTTCGCTACACCGCGGTTATAAATATGATAGACCCCTCCTTCAAAGTAGTCGGGTCGATAAATCGACATTGATAGAAGTATCGCATCCTTCTATAACTAAATCAAAGAACTGTAGGGATAATTACATACAAGTAGAAGTATGCGATACTTCCAGTCCTTGACGAATATCGTTTACCTATGATATAAAAAGTGTACTTCTCTATCGCATGAGACCCAACCAACCTCAAAGAGAAGCGCTGCATCAGCGTAAAGATGTAAAGCAAGTCACCAAAGTTGGATGGGACCTCCCGATCAGATCGGGATCCAACAAGAACGGGTGACTTTTTTTGTATATGAAACAAAAACGAACCAACGTCTATAAATCCGGGCATGTTGATTACAATACGCTGGATACCATGCGCCATTCCTGTGCGCATCTTCTGGCGTATGCTGTCATGGAGCTCTGGCCGAAAACAAAGCTTGGCGTGGGACCAACCACGGAAAACGGCTTTTACTACGACTTTGAACTTCCCGTCAAAATCTCGGAGGAAGATTTCCCAAAAATAGAGAAAAAAATGGCGGAGTTGAAAGCCCGGGATTTTGCCTTCGAGCGGTCTGTGCTGGGCATTGATCTGGCACTCAAACGCGCAAAAAAGGAAGGCCAGCCGTACAAAGCAGAACTCCTCGACGATTTACGCGCGGCAGGGGAGACGGAAGTGAGTTTTTACCAGTCAGGTGACTTTGTGGACTTATGCAAGGGTCCTCATGTAGCAAACGTGTCTGCCATCGGCCCATTCAAGCTTCTCTCGGTCGCCGGCGCGTATTGGAAGGGGAGCGAGAAGAATAAAATGTTAACAAGAATCTACGGTACCTGCTTCGCCGTACAATCGGAATTGGATGACTTTCTGAAATCCCAACAGGAAGCAAAGCTGCACGATCACCGGAAACTGGGCAAGGAATTAGGACTGTTTGTCTTTTCCGACCTCGTCGGATCCGGACTGCCGCTGCTTCTGCCGAAAGGTGCCACCATCCGTCGCATCCTTGAGCGCTTTATTGTAGATGAAGAACTCAAGCGCGGCTACCAGCATGTCGTAACGCCGCCGTTGGCAAAAGTGGATCTCTATAGAACATCCGGCCACTATCCTTATTACAAGGACACCATGTATCCGCCAATGACGGTAGATGGAGAGGAACTGATATTGCGGCCCATGACGTGCCCGCACCATTTCATGCTCTATAAGTCCGCGCCGCACAGTTATCGCGAACTCCCGATGCGCATTGCCGAAATCTCCCCGCAATTCCGGTATGAAAAAAGCGGCGAGCTGACGGGGCTTATGCGCGTGCGAATGTTTACATTGGCCGACGCGCACATTATCACGCAACCGGAACATGCCCGCGAAGAAATTAAGGGGGTGCTCGACCTGGTGGATTACGTAAACACGTGTTTCGGTATGAAACGCGGTGTGGATTACCGGTACCGGTTGTCCTTGGGCGACAGAACCGATTCCAAAAAATATTATAAAGACGACGCCGCGTGGGACCATGCCGAGCAGGTGCTTCGCGAAGTGCTGAAGGAAACAAAGGCGCCGTATTTTGAGGCGCCAAACGAAGCGGCATTTTACGGACCAAAAATCGATGTCCAGGTCAAAAATGTTGCAGGGCACGAAGAAACGGCATTCACCGTCCAATACGATTTCGTCATGCCAAAACGGTTTAAATTGACCTATATCGATGAATCGGGTAAGGAAAAACAACCGATTGTCGTGCATCGATCGTCACTCGGAGCGTTTGAGCGTACCATGGCGTTTCTCATCGAAAAATTCGGCGGCGCATTCCCCGTATGGCTTGCACCGGTACAGGTAAAAGTACTCCCGATTGCCGACCGGCACCTTGCCTACGCGACCACGGTAGTCCAGAGCCTCAAAGAGGCAAATGTGCGGGCAGAAGTTGATGACCGCAGTGAAACGCTTTCGGCCAAAATCCGCGACGGACAACGAGAGAAAGTCCCCTATATGCTCATCGTCGGGGACAAGGAGCTGGAGGCAAAAACCGTGTCCGTGCGCACGAAAGGCAGGGATCTCGGGAAAAAGACGGTCGAACAGGTTCTTGCCGAAATAAACCAAAAAGTGAACCAAAAAACCCTTGACTAACAGCTCCCACCTTTACAATACGCAGTGTTTTTGGGTATAATCGGAAAGTCATCAATGCAGAAGTACTACCGCCTTAATTACCAAATTACGAGTCCCCAGCTACGGCTGTTGGATGAAGAAGGCAAACAAATCGGCATTGTTTCCAAGCTGGAAGCACTGCAGAAGGCAAAGGAATTAGGCCTTGACGTGGTAGAGGTGGCACCCGCGGCTAAGCCACCGGTTGCCAAACTCATTGACTACAAAAAGTTTAAGTATCAAGAGGCAAAAAAGGAAAGGGAAAGCAAAAAGTCACAGAAAAACGTCGGAGTCAAAGAGGTGCGTCTCAGGCCATTTATCGGGGCTCACGATTTTGATACGAGGCTCAGGAAGGCAAAAGAGTTTTTGGCGGACGGCAATCAATTAAAAATAAGCGTGTTTTTCAAAGGAAGAGAAATCACGAGAAAAGAATTTGGGTTCGATGTGATCAAGCGGTTTATTGGGCAACTTGAATCGGTAAAAGTCGTGCGCGAGCCGCACATGGAGGGACGAACGCTGGTAGCGATGGTTACCAATGATAAAAAGGGGTAATATGAAAACGAAAAAAATTGCAGCAAAACGGTTTAGAATTACCAAAACCGGCAAGGTGTTACACCGCGTGCAAGGGGGCAGACACTTGCGAAGCCGCAAAAATAAGCGCCGCCAGCGGCGCCAGGACAGGATGGCGCAGATTACCACGGTGCGGTTTGCGCGTGTTATTAAGCGGTTTATAAACACATAACCAGTCATGTCACTTTGTCAATTTGTTAATTTGTTATTTTGTTAAACTATGAGAGTCAAACGGGGAGTCACCAGTCACGCCAAGCATAAAAAGATATTCCAAGCGAATAAAGGCTACCGGATGACCAAGCGCCGGAATATCCGTGTTGCCAAAGAAGCATATCTGCATGCCGGAGAATACGCATTCGCCGGCCGCAAAAACCGCAAGCGCGACTTCCGCAGGCTTTGGATTACCCGCATATCGGAAGCAACCAGACAACGAGGCGTGGCCTACAATGTCTTTATGAGTAAACTCAAGGCCGCAAACATAGAACTCGACCGCAAAACACTCGCCTATTTGGTGACCGAGGAGCCCGGCGTATTTGAAGAAATCGTTGACAGCATACAAACGACTAACTAAAATGGTTTCATGGCTGGAAAGAAAAAAGTAAATCTCGAAAAAAGAATTGAACGAAGATTCAAAGAATTAAAGCGTCGCGATGAAATTAAACAACGTTATGGCGTCTTCACTCAAAAGATGCTGGAAGACCTTTTCAAAAAAACGCTTGATGAGAAACTAGCTATTATCCAGGAACGCCTCAATAAGATCGACACACTGGACGAAAAACTTGATTGGCTGATGGGGAAATACCAAGCACACGATGAGGAGCATACCTTACTCAATGGTAAAGTTTCTGACCATTCCGATAGACTGGAAGTTATTGAAGAAAAGTTAAGCATAACGGCATCATAAATTTCTATGACGATCAAAAAAACGTTTGTATTTTTCTTTTTCGCCTCGCAAAGCGGGGAACCTTTGGGTGTCTAAAAAGAAAAACCTTGAAACCCAAACAGAACCCCGCACAAGCGGGGTTTTTTGATACAATGAAAAGGAAGTATATGTCTACTTCTGAAAACAGTATCGCTACGCCCAATTTCATCGGGATGCTCATCCAGGCGCAGGAAGATGCGCTGGCAGCCGCGGCAACCAGCGATAAACCGGCAGATATGCTTCGTCTGGAACTGCTCGGCGCCAAAAGCGAACTTGCCAAGCTCACGAAACAAATTCGGTCGGTACCGAAAGAGGATCGACCGCAGGTTGGCACGGTCGTCAATCAGGTAAAAAAGGCAATTGTAGAGGCGATTGAGCGCAAAAACGTCTCACGTGTCACGTCTCACGTGTCACAGGAGGATTTTGATCTCACTGAGCCGGGAGTATTACCTCCGCAGGGGCATCTCCATATCGTCACGCAAGCAATCACCGAGATCACGCGCATATTTGAACGGATCGGGTTTACCCGTGTGCGGCACCCGGAGGTGGACTGGGACTGGTATGCGTTTGAGTCCCTCAATATGCCGCCGCACCACCCGGCGCGCGACGAGTGGGAAACATTTTTTATCGACACTCCCAAGTCAAAACGTCAAATAGTCCTCACTCCGCACACCAGTAACGGCCAGGTGCGCGAAATGGAGAAAGGGAAGCTCCCGATCCGCATGATCAATATCGCCAAATGTTATCGCAGACAGGTGGATGTGTCGCACACTCCGATGTTTCACCAATTTGAAGGCATGTATATCGACCGCAATGTCTCCATCGGCCACCTTAAAGGGTTTATTGATTATTTTGTCAAACAATACTTTGGGCCTGAAAGGAAATTCCGTCTTCGGCCGTTTCATTTTCAATTTACCGAGCCGTCCTTTGAAGTAGATATCTCCTGCGGGGTGTGCCTAGGCCGCGGTTGTCGTTTGTGTAAAGAAGGATGGCTCGAACTTGCCGGTTCCGGCATGATCCATCCAGTCGTACTTCAAAATGGCGGTGTGGATCCGAATAAATACAGCGGATTTGCTATCGGTTGGGGAGTGGAACGCACGTCCATGATGAAATCCGGCACCAAACTCGATGATATCCGATTGTTGTATGGCAATGATGTAAGGTTTTTGGAACAATTTTAATTATGAATATCCTTATTCCCGATTCCTGGCTCCGCGAATTTCTCAAGACTAAAGCGACTCCAAAGCAACTCAAGGAGTATCTTTCACTCTGCGGTCCGTCGGTGGAGCGCATCAACACGGTCGATAAGGAAACTATTTACGACATTGAGGTAACAAGCAACCGCCCGGATTCCATGTCTGTGGTGGGCATTGCCCGCGAAGCCGCTGCAATCCTGCCGCGCTTCGGCATAGCCGCAAAACTCATCAATGATCCGTATGCCAATAAAGGTTTAACCTTTCCGAAAAAGGTTAAACCTTTTGAAGCTAAATCTTTAGCAATCAAGGCAGATCCACTCCTTTGCCCCCGGTGGGCATCAGTCGTGATTGATGGCGTCAAGGTTGGCCCATCGCCTTTGTGGCTTAAGCAAAAGATCGAAGGAACCGGCATCCGCAGTCTCAATAATGTCATTGACGTCACAAACTACCTTATGCGCGCATATGGTCAACCGGCCCATGCGTTTGATTTTGACGCCATTAGCGATAAAGACCACCACGCCACTATGATCCTTCGTGCCTCCAAAAAAGGAGAGAGACTCACGACGCTTGACGGTAAAATCCATACGCTCCCGGGTGATGACATTGTTATTGAGGACGGCCGCGGCAGACTCATCGACCTGTGCGGCATCATGGGCGGGGAAAACTCGG
This sequence comes from uncultured Gammaproteobacteria bacterium, assembly GCA_964367065.1. Taxonomy (GTDB): domain Bacteria; phylum Patescibacteriota; class Microgenomatia; order UBA10105; family UBA927; genus JACREP01. The sequence continues at coordinate 5,185 of CAYIWI010000018.1, read as the reverse complement.
CGATCAAGGAAACCACCAAAACCGTCATCCTTTTCTTGCAAACCTATGACCCGATGCACATCCGCAAAACGATGATGCAGCTTGCACACCGGACAGACGCGGGCGGATTGTTCGAAAAGGGCACAAATCCGGAACTCGTCCTGCCGGCATTTCTCAAAGGAATAGAGCTCATGCAGGAGCTTACGGCTGGCCGCGTGGCAAGCAAGCTGTACGATATCTATCCCAAGCCTTACAAACCGTATAAGGTATCGGTCAACCGTCAAAAAACCGATGCATACATGGGTATTCGCCTGACTGATAAGGAAATTCACACCATCCTTTCTTCCCTCGGATTTACCCCCACCGTCACAAATGAGGTAGTCTCGGTTACCGTCCCCAGCTTTCGTCGAGACGTCACCATCGACGTAGACATCATCGAGGAACTCGCAAGAATTTACGGCTACCACAACATAATGTCAACACTTCCTGATACCGCACCTCCCATGACAGGGTCTGACCCTGTCATTGCATGGGAAGAAGAAATCAAAGTGAGACTTCGCGATTGGGGATATACGGAAACGTATACCTACTCCATGATTTCGGAGGAACTCATGGACATATTCGAGTTGGACAAAACCAAGGCCTACAAAATCAGCAATCCCTTAAGCAGCGACTGGGTCTTTATGCGGCCGACGCTTTGGCCGAGCATGCTCACCGCCATAAAACAAAACCTTAACCTGAAGCCTTCTTTACATCTGTTTGAACTAAGCATGGCGTATCAGTACCGAGCGGGGGAGCTACCATTAGAGACACCGGTGCTCATTGTCGCGTGGACTGGTCACAAATTTTTTGAGGCAAAGGGTTTGGCGCAGGCCATATTTTCCTTATTTGGCCTTCCCTTGCCAGAGCCTCCTACTCATGACAAACAACATCTCCACAATTGGGATGACAATCTGCGTTTACTCTTGGGTGAGTATGGTGCGGTAAGCGAAGTAAATAGTCAATTGCTGGCAACGTTAGGAATTGTCCAACCCGTATCTATTTTTTGGGTGCATCTTGATGAGTTAGTAAAAAACGCTCAACCAAGCAAAACGTACCACCCAATCCCAAAATATCCGCCGATTGTAGAGGATCTGGCGTTCACTGTGCCTCCCAACTTTACGGTTGGTCCATTAATGGAAACACTTAAAAAAGCACATCCTCTCGTCTACGACATAACACTATTGGATAGGTACCAAGATACCCGCACATTCCACGTCGTCTACCTTAACCTTCATAAAAACCTCACCGACGAGGATGTACGTCCCGTTCGCGAAAAACTCATCAGCCGCGCGCTTGACTTGGGCGCGGTCCTCAAAGAAGGATCATCTTCCTAACACACGACTAATGTTGATATGGCACGGAAAACGGTTGTGTTGGGCATCACGGGCGGTATTGCGGCATTCAGGATGCTCGAACTGATTGTGCTCCTCAGAGCTAAAGACATCAACGTTATCGTTATCGCTACGCCGAGTGCCTGCCGCATTGTCCCGCCTAAAGAATTTGAAAAAGCCTCCGGGAACAAAGTACGTACCCAATTATTTGATAACAATTTTGACTATACGGATATCCTCAGGGAGCGGCGCGTGGAACACATTGATATTGCCCAATCTTCACATCTCATCGTCATCGCTCCGGCAACTGCCAATGTCATGGCCAAGCTTGCCACTGGCATCGCCGATGACTATCTCACCACTACCGTTCTTGCCGCCACGTGCCCCGTCATGATCTACCCATCCATGAACACCGTCATGTGGCGAAACCCGGTCACCCAAAAAAACGTGGCGGCCCTGCGCTCTTTTGATACGCAGGTAATTGCGCCGGCAAGCGGCGTCCTGGCCTGCGGCACCGAGGGAGAGGGGAGATTACCTCCGGTTGGGGCAATTGCCGATGAAATTATGGTACAGCTTAACCGCACCAATGCGTTACACGGCAAACGGATACTCGTCACCGCCGGCGGCACCAGAGAGCCGATTGACGCAGTGCGGTTTCTCACCAACAGAAGCTCGGGTAAAATGGGGGTGGCGATTGCCGAGGAATGCTTTTTGCGCGGCGCACAGGTAACACTCCTTCGATCCAAAACATCGGTGCAGCCGAGGTATCCGATGCAGGAACATCTCTTTGATACTGCGGATGATCTTGAACGCCTCATGGTTGAACTTCTTCCCAAAACGGATATGTGCTTCCATGTTGCCGCGGTATCCGATTTTACCGTAGAGCAGCACAAGGGAAAAGTTTCCGGTAACGCCTCCCACATTCTTCGACTTACCCCCCGCTCAAAAATCCTTGACCGCATCAAACACATCAATCCAAACATAACGCTTATCGCGTTTAAGGCAGAGGCAAATCTTTCGGATAAAGCACTGCTTGACGCTGCGAAGAAGCGGCTTGCAGCATCATCTGCCGACTACATCGTTGCCAACGATATCGGCAAATCCGATCGTGGGTTTGAGTCGGACGACAACGAAGTGTTTGTTATCGATAAAAAGGGAAACGTGCTGCACATTCCGCTTACATCCAAGCGCATCGTTGCGCAAAAAATTCTCGACTCTGTTCTAGTTAGAACCTGTATCAAAACCTCTTATTCTTCGAACGAGTGATCGCAAGATCACGAGTCGAGAAGTTTACCCTGAGTCTTCCCAAAGGGTTCTCGACAAGCTCGAACAGTATTGTTTTGTTGTGTGTTCTATGGCGTCGGCGTGGGAGACGGCGTGGGCGTGGCGTACGGTTGATTGATGCCCACGTGTACTTCAGCTTCCGCGCTGTTCCCTTTGTTATCCTGGGTTTTTACTTTGATACTGTGTGAGCCGTTGGAAATATTGATCGTCTCAGAAATTTTTTTGTCGCTTTTCTCGCGTACCAGCGTCCCGTCCACAAAAATCTCCATCTTGATTATTTCGCCGACGCTCCCTGCCTCCGCCACCACTTTCACATCATTACTGTCAATCCTGGCAGTATCTCCCGGCTCTTTAATGGTCACGCCTATCTGATCCGTCCCCTGGTACACTTCCGTCGGCGGGTGAAATTTCGCATCTCCCTGGGCCGCTACCCATGCGTCGATTGCCTCCTGCCAGCGGTTTTTGCCGTCGGTGGATACCGGATCCTGTTCGGAGAATACCACGAAACTGCGCGTATCAAATTCTAATTTGGCAATTTCCACACTATTGGCCAGCTTGTTGCTGTCCTTTTTGGAAATCTTCAGATCCTTAAAGATGGGGGATTGGCCGGTAGGTTCGGTGCCGCGGATAAACAGTTCTTTCCGCGTCGGATATCCTTCTTTCGGCAGCCCGCCACCGTACGCGTCAATTTCCGTTTCCATGATGTTGCCGGGCCGGCTGAACTGTTCATCGGGTGTATCTTTCAGTGCTTCGCGGATGATGCGGTTCCAGATGGGCGCCGCGCCGGTTACGCCGGAGGCCAGTTGCGGATTCATGGGGGAGTTATCGTTGTTCCCCACCCACGTGCCTACGACGATCGACGGCGCGTACCCCACGGTCCAGTTATCCCGCTTGTCATCGGTGGTTCC
>CAYIWI010000018.1:0-1541 GCA_964367065.1 uncultured Gammaproteobacteria bacterium | reverse complement strand
ATCCAACAGCCGTACCTCGCCGCCGCCCAAGGTGAGGGACAATCCGATCCGCTTGATGTTTTCATCGGTTGGCTCAAGCGAGGAAATCCCCATATCGGACGCAACGCGCAGGATATCGCGAACACCCACGAGCGCGCTTACTTTGACGGCGATGGTATTGATGGAGTTGCCCAGTCCGTAGCGCAGCTGGACCGGCCCACGGAATTTGCTGTCGTAATTTTTAGGATTGTACTCCGGCTTGACAGGATCCCCGGACGGATACTTGGTATCCACGTCCAGAAGCATGGTCGCGGCCGTGTACCCCTTTCTGAAGGCCGCAGCGTAGGTAATGGGCTTGATCGCCGACCCGGGTTGCCGCAATCCCTGCGTGACGACGTTAAACTTGAGTCCTGCCGCATCCGTTGCCGAATAGTCCTTGGATCCCACCATCATGAGGATCTCGCCGGTCTTGGGGTCAATTGCCACTGCCGCCCCATTGGATACTTTCAATCCCTTGGCTTTCTTCACTTCTTCCGCCACGATGTTCTGGGCTTTCTCCTGAAGCTTCCAGTCCAAAGTCGTGGTCACCCGCAATCCTCCGCCTTCCACAAGCTTTGATCCGAATTTTTCAATGAGTTGTTCCTTGACGTACGCCACAAAATGCGCTGCGCGCAGGCCGCTTTTGTCCTCTTTAAACTTCACAGCCTCCAGTTGCTTACGCGCCTCCGTTTCCTGGAGAGGAGAAATGTATCCGTCTTCCCGCATGCGCCGGAGCACCTGCTGGCTTCGCCAGACATATGCTTTGGGATCCGACCCAAACGGTGAATAGCGGCTGGGCGCCTGCGGAAGACCGGCCAAGATCACACTCTCCGTAAGCCCCAATTCCTTGGCAGGCTTTTCGAAGTAGTACTCGGCTGCCGACTCCACGCCCACCGCGGTGCCTCCGTAGGGGGCTTCGTTCAAATACATCTGGAGGATTTCATCTTTTTTGTATTTCCGTTCAATTTGGATGGCTAAAATTGCCTCTTTCATTTTACGGGGGAGCGTCCGTTCCTGCGTCAGAAGCACGTTCTTCACCAACTGCTGGGTGAGCGTCGAGCCGCCTTGGAAATTACGGAAGATAAAAATATTCACGAACGCGCGCAGGATCCCCATGGTGGAGAGTCCTTTATGGCGGTAAAACTCTTTGTCTTCAATCGCTACGGTTGCGTCTTTGAGGTATTGGGGGATATCTTCCCACTGCACGGGGATGCGGTTTTCGCCTTCAAAAATGTCGTAGAGGTTCTCGCCGTTTCGGTCCAGGATGACGGTCGAAAGGCCTTCACTTCGCTTCACTTTATCCGGACGGGGCAGATCTTTGGCATACCAGGCAAAAAGGAAGCCCACAAAAAGTACCGATGCGACAATGAGAAAAAAGGCGGCAGTGGCAAGTCGTGTCCATGTGCTTAACTTTACGCCGACACTCGCGTAGCGCCGCCTCCGCGCAGTCTCCCAAAAGAAATCCGCCATACCCCTATTGTACTGGAAGCTTGCAAGCATTGACAACGTGTGATATAGTAATT
>CAYIWI010000017.1:0-12337 GCA_964367065.1 uncultured Gammaproteobacteria bacterium | reverse complement strand
CATTGAAAGCTGGTTCTGGGGGGACGTTGTCGCAGTAGGCTGGTTGATTCAGATAACTCTTACTACCAAAACCTATTTAAAAGCACTCAGGGAGCGCGCTTCACCTACTGTTGGACTGCGGACATGGATTGTTCCCTCACTTTCTCATCTAAGAACATTTTGGCAAGTGATTGGTATGGCACATCTTTTTTGTTTGCCAACATTTTCAGTGACGACAAGAGCGATTCCGTTACTCGTATGGTGATCGTTCTCGTTGAGAGTTTAAGATTTGGAAAAGACGGATTAACAACTGCCTTGCGTATATCAAAATACTGGGTGCTATCATGAGTTGCCCAGAATTCTGCTTCTTCTGCCTCGTCTTTAAATTTAGGTATTCTTTTCAATTTTTTCATACCTGTTCACCTCCAACCTCTTGGTATTCCTTTCTTTCTTTTTTGTTTTGATTACGGGCAGAAATTACTCGGATGTTATTTCCTCTCATGGTAAAAATTACACATAACAATTTTTTTTCATTTGTTTGTCCGTATATGCGAAACCTTTCTTCTTGTTGGAAATGTGTTTCATCTCTGTTTAAAACGATTGGTCTATTGAGAAAAACCTCCTCACATTCTCGGTAATTTACTTTGTGTTTTTTGATGTGTTCAAGATTTCCACTGTCCCACCCAAAACCTTCTAGGATGGAAAAATCTCGGTTCATTTGTATTTAACTATACAATACAAGACGTGAGATGTCAAACGGCACTCCCATTGCTTGTAAGAGAGGGTGGTATAATAGCTACTAATGATGGAGGTAAACCTGCGTATTCCCGGTCCCACACCGCTTCCGCCGGAAGTTTTGAAGGCCCTTGGCCGGCAGATGATTTCGCACCGATCCGGCGAGTACCGGGAGTTGCACCAGGAAGTGGCCGCAGGGGTACAGAAATTTTTCCAGACCAAAAACGACGTGCTTTTGTTTACTTCCTCCGGCACCGGCACCATGGAAGCGGCGGTCGTCAACACCTTATCGCCAGGGGATAAGGTGTTGGGCGTCACGATCGGTATATTCGGCGACCGGTTTATGGATGTGGCCCGCAGCCACGGCATAGACCTTACGGTTCTCAAGTTTCCGATGGGCCAGGCAGCCGATCCGGAAGCAGTGGCCGAGGCGTTTGCAAAGATACCTGATTGCAAGGCTATACTTATCACCCACAATGAAACGTCCACGGCTATCGCCAATGATCTTGCGGCGATTACCAAAGCGGTGCGGGTACGCGCTGAGGTCGGTCCGCCTGAGGTCGAAAGCGGCGGCGCTTATCGCGGCTCGCCTTTTGCTGCGCATCCGTCAAGCAACATCGGACCTGTCACTTTCTCTCTCCATACCCTGCGTGACGGTGCTCGAAAAGACTCGCCGCGCCGCGCCGCTTTATCTTTCCCGCTCTTTCTTGTTGACGCGGTTTCTTCCATGGGCAACGTAGATATTCCCGTTGATGCCTTAGGCCTTGATGTGGTGTTTGCGTCTTCCCAAAAAGCCTGGATGGCGCCGCCGGGGATAGCGATGGTATCCGTATCGCCCAAAGCATGGGAGGCGTCGAAGACTGCAAAATGTACGCGCTACTATTTTGATTTTCGCCACATGAAAAAATACCACGACCGCGGAGAAACGCCGGAAACGCCGGCAATTTCCACACTCTTTGCTTTGCAGGCGGCGCTTAAACTCATGTTTACGCGGGGAGTGAGGGAAACATTTGCGTATTACCGGGACTTGGCCGCGTACACGCGAAAGACCTTGGCGGATCACGGATTTGTGTTGTTCGGTGATCAGTTCCATGCGTCCAGCACCGTGACGGCCTGTCTGGTCCCTGACGGCGTGACCGATGAAGATTTCCGGGGACTGTTAAAGAAAAAATATGGAGTGATCCTGTCCGGCGGAAAGGGAGAAGTGAAGGGTAGTATTGTTCGGATCGCGCACATGGGATTGGTGGGACGCGAAGATATTGATAAAGCGGTAGAAGCGATGGCCTCAGCACGTTCAGAACTTGCCAGGCGCTGAGGTCGCTCCCCGCGCACTCATGCAAACTATGAAAAAAGTATTGATTTCTGACAGTATCGCTCAAAGCGGCATTGAATATTTGAAGCAGAAAGACTTTGATGTGGTGTTAAAACCTAATATCACACCAGAAGAACTTCTTGCAGAAATTGGAATGTACGACGGCCTTATTGTTCGCAGCCGCACAAAGGTGACGTCGGAAGTGATTGCGAGAGGGGAAAAGCTCAAGGTCATCGGCCGGGCCGGCAGCGGACTGGACAATATTGATGTTACGGCGGTGAAGAAGGCAGGTATTGCCGTGGTCAATGCGCCTGGGGCTAACGCCACCAGTGTGGCCGAACACACGATGGCGCTGATCCTTGCGCTTTTCCGCAATCTCATCCCGGTTGCGACAGCCCTCAAGGCCGGCCGGTGGGAAAAGAAGACGTACCAGGCGACCGAACTTAGCGGTAAAACCCTTGGCATTGTAGGGTTTGGTCACGTCGGCAGCCTGGTGGCTGCCGCGGCAGCGGGATTTGGGATGAAGATTATCGTTGCGACGAGAACACAAACAATGGTTAGCCTTGATCAACTCCTGAAAAAAGCCGATGTGATAACCCTTCACGTACCAAAATCAAGCGAGACAGAACACTTGATCGGTGCAAAAGAACTTGCATTGATGAAAAAAACCGCGTACCTGGTCAACTGCAGCCGCGGCGGGGTGGTGGATGAGGGGGCATTGGTTGAGGCCTTACAAAATCAACAAATCGCGGGCGCAGGGCTTGACGTGTTTGTCACCGAGCCATTGCCGGCAGATAATCCGCTTCTTAAACTTTCCAATGTCATTTTGACGCCCCATGTAGCCGGCCAAAGCGCCGAGGCCAAGGAGCGGGCATCACTTGCGGTTGCCCAGGCCGTCGTGGGCGCGCTTACTGCTTACTAAGGTAGTTCCTTACCCACTGCCAAAACTGGGCGACTCCGTCGGAAGAGAGTTCGGGATGGTTGTCATATCCGGTAAACCGTGCCATGTGGGCAAATACGCCACGCGCGAGGCACTGCAGGACATATTGGGCGCTTACCGCGGCGCCGTCGGGGAGCCGCAGGCAGCGGCTGCGGCTGGGATTACGGGCAGGGTCAGGGTCAATCAGGTGGTGGCGCTCCAGAAACTGCAGATTATCCCGCTCCTGCTTGCCCACCGGATCGGAAAACAACAGGATCGATCCGCCCAGGGCAGTAGGAGGAATGAGGGCCTTGAACGCCTGCTCGGAGGGTTTGGTGATTTCCAAGGCAATCACTTCCTGTTCATAGAGTCGCTCATACAGATCCACAACTTGGCGGTCGTCGGTGGAACGTTGCACATGGACATAGGGGAGGCTGGCCATTTCTTTCAAAAAGCTTCGCGCCGAGGGCATGTCACGCGAGACGATGTGCAAAAAGAACCGGTCATTTCCGGCGTGGAGGCTGCGGATCAGGTGGGACAGATAGGTGAGCTGTACCGCAGCGCCGGAGACAGGGACAGACACATGGATGCGCGTGTTGGTTGACGGACTTAGTTGATCGCGACGCTGTTGGGATTGCGGTGCGCTCAAGACGTTCGTTAAGCGCGGACTTACCATGTACGGCAGGACGACGTATGTGGTGGCCGGCAGGTGTTGTCTTACGTGGTACGCTTCAAGCGCCTGTTTGGTTTTGGTGCTCGGTACAATGACGGCATCAACCCCGCCCACGGCCCACAGATGGAGCGGCGTATCGTCGGTGACCACCACGACCACGACCATGCGCAGACCTTGGGTTTTTTCCCACCGCTCTTTTAACGCGGCGAATTGATGGCCCAAGCCAAAATGCGTGGCGACGACCAGAAGCGTGGTTGATTGCCGTTGCTCTTGTTCAAGAAGACCCACGAGATGTTTTTCCAGGCCGGTGGTATTCTTTCGAAGCGACCATCGATACCATCGGGTAAACAGATCTTCCGGCCAGCCGCGCTGGACCCACTCATGAAGCGCCCGGAATACCACGTGGGTGCTGACGATTTTGTGCGAATAGGAGAGGACCGGGTCGCGGGAGGTCAGAAACAGCGGTGTGACACCACCCGGTAACCCGTGACTGATGGCATCGGACACCCGCAGGTGGCCCAGCCCCTGGAGAGCTTGGGCCATAACAATGGTAACATCATCCATTGCTTCAGTGTAAAGCAGAGAGCAACAGAAGAGCAAGACGCGGTATAATCTCCTTATATGGTCTCTGATTTCTGGCTGGTCGTGCAGTGGTGGGGGACGATTTTTCTGGTGGGTGCGGCGGCGTTTCCTCTGACAAAAGCATTATTTAGAAACGCGTTGACAGGGTCCGACCCTGTCAAGAAACAGGGTCGGACCCTTACGGCCGACTGGTGGGATAGCGGATATTTTTTTAGCAAAGCCGTCGGCATGGCGGTGGTCACGTGGATGGTGTACGCGATGGGGACGACGCGGGTGATGCCGTTTACCGAGTGGTCAATTGTATTTTCTCTGGGTATTGTTTTTGTATTGGGCATAGGACTGCATATTCTGTCATTCCCGCGTAGGCGGGAATCCAGGGAAAAAAACTGGATCCTCGGGTCAAGCCCGAGGATGACAACAAACAAGCCCGGAATGACAACGGTAAGAGTTCTCCTTCTTGAGGAATTTTTCTTTTTCGCCGCGCTTTTGTTTTGGTCCTGGATCAAGAGCCATGAGCCCAGTATCCGGGGGTTGGAGAAGTTCATGGACTACGGCTTCATGCAGTCGATCCTTAACTCCCGATACTTTCCGCCGGCGGACATGTGGTACGCGGGCTTGCCCGTCAACTATTACTACTTCGGCCACCTGGTGACGGCGGTTTTGACCAAACTCTCCGGTATTGACCTGGCCTATACGTTTAACCTCATGCTGGCGACCATCTTTGCCCTGACCCTGACGATGAGCTTTTCGATAGGGGTGGAACTTATGCTTCGAGCGAGCCCCGACGCACTCGGGGCGAGTCGAGAAGTTTCGGCAGATAGTTCTCGACTCACTTCGTTCGCTCGAACAATAAAACTCATTGCAGCGGGCATTCTTACCGCCTTTCTCGTGACGCTTGCCGGCAACATGCAGACCATCTACGCGTTTACCCGCGGGTATACCGGTGATGAGGTAAAACCATTTTGGCAGCTTGCCTGGAAGGTTGGGGAAGTAGGGGGGATTGGGGGGTTATGGGGGAAGATTGGAGAGGGGATGCAAACCTACTGGTATGCCAATGCGACGCGCTTCATCCCCTTTACCATCCATGAGTTCCCGAGCTACTCATTTGTGGTCTCTGACGTGCACGGACACGTGCTTTCGATACCGTTTGTACTTCTGGCGATTGGGATGCTTATCGCGATGGTGATACGTGACACGAGAGACGTGACACGTGACATGAAAGAAAAATTCTCGTTCATCTCACGTCTCACATATCACATTTCACATATTTTTTACGGTTTTCTCGTCGGGGTCTTACTCATGACCAATGCTCTCGACGGGCCGATATACCTCGGATTATTTGTGCTGGTTTTTATTCTTCGAGCGACGAGTTTTCGAGGAGTCGAGAAGTTTTATGGAGTAGTTCTCGACTTCGCTCGAACAATATTCCCTGTTCTTGTTGTCGCTGCACTTACGAGCTTGCCCTTTCTTTCCCATTTCAAATCGTTTGTTTCGGGGCTGGCGGTCAATTGTCCGCCGGCGTTTCTGGCAAATACCAAAATCGGGCCGATCCTTTTTGAAGGAGTGGAGAAGTGCCAAAAGTCGCCGCTGTGGATGCTCTGGGTCCTGTGGGGGTTCTTTGTATACTGCGGGTTGGGACTATTCGTCAAATTTGGCAAATTAGACAAATTAGACAGAATACTGCTCGTTTTCTTCTTTTTTTCCATCGTTCTCATTGTTTTCCCTGAATTTTTCTATTTCAAAGACATTTACCCTATGCATTTCCGCAGCAATACGATGTTTAAGCTGGGGTACCAGGCGTTTATTCTGTTTTCGATCGTCTCGGCGTACGCCATTGTTAGTGCATTGGCGAGAAGTGATAAGGGAGAAGAAATAAGTAAAACAAAAAACGTATCTTTTGTTTCTTATCTCTTATCTCGAAAAGTTTTTCTTATTCTCCTCCTTCCCCAACTCTTTCTCGTTTCCATTTTCCCGATATTTTCCGTGCGGTCGTATTTTAACGGGCTCAAAACGTACCAGGGGCTCTATGGGCTCACGTGGCTCAAAGAACAGTATCCGGATGATTGGGCGGGGATTGAATGGCTTAACCAAAATGCTAAATGCCAAATGCTAAATGCCAAATGTGATCGCTTTGCGCTTGCCGAAGCCGATGGGGACAGTTATACGGATTATGCCCGATTTAGTTCCTTTACCGGCATCCCCACTATCATCGGTTGGGGGGTGCACGAGTGGCTGTGGCGCGGCAGTTACGACGTGGTGGCGCCGCGGCGGACAGACGTGCAGCAGGTATACGAGTCTACTGATCCGGAAGCGACGCGCACCATCCTGACGCGCTTCGGCGTGCGCTACGTCATTGTGGGCACCCTCGAGCGGCAGAAGTACTCCAATCTTGCCGAGTGGAAGTTTGCACAATTGGGTACGGTGGCGTTTCAGCAGGGGCAAACCACGATTTACCAAATTGAATAAACCGGGCCCCTGCCACACGTTCTCTGCCGGCGCTGAGGTCAGCATGCCGTGTTTCTCGCATCGTCAAGGTCCAGACCTCTCCCGCTCCATACGTTCTTCTTTGCCAAGGCCGTGACGATCGCTCGAAAACGTCATGCCTCCCCGCGCCGCACCAAACCGCTTTTCTACAATCCGTATGCGCTTAAGCTGCTGTTGCCGATGCGGATGCGCGGGAGCGTCAGGCGTTGGCCTTTACACAATGTCGAGCCGGGGATGGTGGTGAAGGCCAGAGTATAGTTCATGTTGCGCAACACCTCAAGACCGTTGGCACTGGCAAAGCCGTACGGGTAGGCAAAGACCTTGGATTGGTTGAACCCCCGTTCAGCAAGCTGTTTGTCCGCGGTGCCGATCTCGCGTTCATCGACGTCGCGGCTTGTTGCCACATTGCGGTGGCTCCAGGTATGGTTGGCGATGTAAAATTCTGAACCGGCAAGTTCGCTGATTTTGCCCCAGGTCATGTAGCCCGGGTTTTCCAGAAGCCCGGTGGGGATGAAGGCAGTGGCGCTAAACCCGAACTCGCGGATGATGGGAGCTGCCACCGACCCTACGTCTTCATACCCGTCGTCAAACGTCAACAGGATGGGCTTGGCCGGCAGGGGGGTTCCCTGATCAAAAAAGGCGATGAGGTCAGACGGCTTCACGGTCGTGTACCCCCGGTTCTTGAGATACTCCATTTGGCTGCGGAAGGTATCGGGCGCCACCGTGAGACTGGTTTGGTTTTTGGTTTTGGCTTCATCGAGGGGCTGTACGTGGTGGTACATGAGGGTGGGGACGTAGCTGCAGGGGCCCCACCGCTCGTTCATCTCGGCAAATGTCAGCGGCCGCGGCGTGGGGGTGGGGGTGATGGTGGGTATGGCAGTTGGACTCGGTATGGGTGTTGGAGTGGTCGGAGCGAGGCGACTTTGGGGTTGCAGTTTTACCCCAATAAAAAGCCCAAGCAGAAGCAATCCCAAGAGGACAAATATGGTCCGCGCCTCTTTCACCTTGGTTTTCAGTGTACACCGGCAAAGGGGAAGGGGCAACGGGAAGAAGGTTTTTTCTTGACACACGATCCAGAAAATGATAGAATTATAGAAAGTTAGAATTTCTTACTATGCAATTACAGCCACTCGAAGACATCATCAAAATTCAACCCAAGGGGCTTATGACGATCCCGAAAGCCTTCAGGAAGAAGGTTGGTCTTGAGCCGCCGGCATTGGCACGCGTGCGGGCCTACCGCGGCAGGCTTATCATCGAGCCGGTGCGCACGCTTCCCTACCCGGTCCGCACCTACACCGAGGGAGAAATCGATGCATTTTTTGCCCTCGACGAAGCCGAGGGGAAAGCACTTCGTCGCAAAGGCATCGTCAAGTGAAACCAAAACAACCCATCACCGTAGTCTTCAATGCCTCGGTTCTTCTTTCGGCGTGTCACTCCCCCAGAGGCGGATCAGCCCATCTCCTCCGTCTTCTTGAAAAGAAGCAGTTTGTCGGTATCATCAGTGAAACTATCCTTGATGAAGTGCTCAGGCACGCAGCGCGCGTCCGCATGACCCGCAAAAAGCTCCAACGCCGGATGCATCGGTATTTTCCGATTGTTTGGAAAGCGCCGATGGAAGCAACGGTCAACAAATGGCGCCATCAGATGCTCGACGACGGGGATGCACACTTGTTTGCAACCTGTGAAGAAGTTGGCGCAACCCATCTGGTCTCTCTGGATAAACACCACGTCTTAATCCTTCAGGGGAAAATCCGCGGTTTCTCTCTTCTTTCTCCCGGCGCGTTTCTTGCGGCCCTGAAACAAAAGAGGCAGCTATTGACAAGGGGCGGGGAACGTGGTTAAATAGCGAACAGATTGAAGATTGCCTCGTTGTTGCATTGACTTTTTCCCTGAAACGTGAGAAGTGTACCCATGAATTCCCTTCGCACAGAGATTAGCACATGATGTAATTGCACGTGATGAGCACTTGATCATGCGCTCATCATGTTCTTCTCTCATGTGCTCATCGTTGCATTGAATATGGCCTTCCGAGCCTCGACGAAAACAAAGAAAAGCTCTTCCTTCGAGAAGACTCAGGACAAGCAGCCCTCAGCTGTGAGCCCGCAGCAAGAAGAAAATCCTGAACCGGCCGCATCGGTGGCCGGAGGCTTGAGCGTGGATGATCTGATCGGAGGAGAAAAGCCATCAGCCATCAGCCCGCCCGCCGGCGAGGCAGGCCATCAGCCATCAGCCTTGCACGAACAGCATGCAGGGAGCGAAGAAGAGAAAAATGATCGGAAGGTGCCGGGATCCACGGAACCGAGTTCTGCTCCGCCGTTGCCCTATCGCGACCGGCCGCGGTTTGTGAGTCACGATCGGGGATTTCGACGCTCCGGCCCACGGCCAGGCGGGCCTATGCCATCATTTGGTCAACGCGACCGCCTGCCTGCCGGCAGGCAGGGCTATCGGCGCGAGTGGAGTCGTCCTCCCGTGGAGAACGGCAACAGCAGTTATGCCCCGGATATCAACGTTCCCACCGAGACCATGCGGGGGATTTTGGACACCATGCCCGAAGGCCACGGCTTCTTGCGGCCTAAGTTTACCCCCTCGGAGCGGGATGTTTATATTTCCCAATCCCAGATCCGGCGGTTTCTCCTTCGCAACGGCGACATGGTGGAGGGCCAGGCGCGGTCTCCCAAAGACAACGAGCGCTACTGGGGGCTTCTCAAGGTTGAAAAGGTCAATGACAAACCTGCGGAGGAAATGGAAAAGCGTCCCAAATTTGAAGACCTCACGCCCGTGTACCCCAACAAACATATCAAGCTGGAAACCGGTCAGCTTCCTTTGTCCACAAGAATGATCGATCTGGTGGCGCCCATCGGGTTTGGCCAGCGGGGACTGATCGTTTCTCCTCCCAAAGCAGGCAAAACCACGATCCTTAAAGAAATCGCCGCCGGCATTTCTGCTAACTACCCTGACGTACACCTTATGGCGGCCCTGATCGGCGAACGGCCGGAGGAAGTCACTGATCTGTCGCGGAGCATCAAAGGAGAAGTGTTGGCGAGTAACTTTGACCAGTCGCCGCCGGAGCAGACGCGCATTGCTGAAGTCACGCTGGACCGCGCCAAACGATTAGTGGAAATGGGACGCGACGTGGTGGTTCTGCTTGACTCGATTACCCGTCTGGCCCGCGCCTACAACCTGGTGGTGAATCCTTCGGGCCGCACGCTTTCCGGCGGGTTTGATCCGGCAGCCCTGTACCCGGCCAAGCGGTTTTTGGGCGCAGCACGCTGTGTCGAACTCATTGATGAAAAAGGCAAACAGACCGGCGGATCTCTGACCGTCATCGGTACGGCCCTCATCGACACCGGCAGCCGCATGGACGACCTCATTTACGAAGAGTTTAAGGGTACGGGCAACATGGAGCTGACGCTCTCCCGGAAGCTCGAGGAGCGCCGGATTTTTCCGGCCATTGACGTGGGCAAAAGCGGCACGCGGCACGACGAACTGCTCTTGGGCGAGGATCTCATGAAGAAAGTGACAACCTTGCGGCACATGCTGTCGCTTCTGGGCGATGAAGAGCGCACGATGATGCTCATTGAGCGCCTGGGCAAAACCAAAACCAATGAAGAATTCCTCGAAAGCTTAGCCCACGGGTAGTCCAATTTGACTAATTGGCCTAATTAGTCTAATTTGGGTAGACATGCGGCGATCACTTGCTAACTTCCTTGATGATCTTTCGATGTGGGGCCAGGGTTGGTCCATATACCTCGAGAAAAAGCTCCGGCGGTTCGGGGTGCGGTTCGAAACGCACAAAAACCTGATCGTGGATGTGCTCATGGCCCGGCGCGGCACGTACCAGCGGCCGTTTCTGCACGTATCGCTCCTGGTCCTCATCCTGGCCGGGGTCACGAGTGCGCCGATACTTGCCAATGCGTATCCGGGCGCTTTGCCCAGCGGCCTGAACGACTACACGCCGCCCTCGGCGGTGGTCACGTCGCTGGATTTATCTTCGTACGGCGTGGCCACGCAGGTGTCGGACAAGCCGCGGGATCAGGTGATTACCCACGCCGTCAAACAGGGAGAGACGCTGTCCAAAATCGCCGATACCTACGGGGTTTCCGTGGATACGATCAAATGGGCAAATGACCTGAAGCGCGACAGTTTAAGCATTGGGCAGGAGCTCAAAATTCCTCCGGTGACGGGCGTGGTGCATAAAGTACGCGAAGGGGAAACGATTTACAGTATCTCCAAACGGTATAAAACCGATGCGCAAAAAATCGTGAACTTCCCCTTCAACGATTTTAGCGATCTGGACACCTTTGCCCTCAACGTGGGTCAGACGCTCGTTGTGCCCGACGGCGTCCAGCCGCAGGCGCCGGCCATCGTGGTGCCCATCGCGCCGGTATTTGCCGGCGGCACCGGACAGCTCCTGTGGCCGGTGGGCGGCATCATCACCCAGTACCCGGTGTGGTACCACAACGCGCTGGACATCGCCAACCCGGCAGCGCCCGGGATTGCCGCGGCAGAGGCAGGGACAGTGACCCTCGTTGAGTACTTGCGCTACGGGTACGGATTTCACGCGATTGTGGATCACGGCGGCGGACTTTCCACGCTCTATGCGCACATGAGTGAAATTTATGTGAAACCCGGTGACGCTGTGGCGCGCGGCCAGATCATCGGCCGCATGGGCAGTACCGGCCGCTCCTCCGGCACGCACCTCCACTTTGAAGTGCGAAAGGGCGGCGTGACCGTGGACCCCCGGCCGTTTTTGAAATAGCCACAAATTGGACAAATTGGGCAAATTAGACTAATTTGATTTTATGGGCGGATACAAAACCCTCCTGGTCTACCGGTGCAGCGTGACGATTTTTGACTTGACCGCATTTTTTTGTGAGCGATACCTTTCGGACCCCAAACACCGGCGAACCGTCGAGCAGATGCATCATGCGGCAAGAAGCGGCAAGCAAAATATCGCAGAAGGATCAAAAGAGCTGTCAGCTGCAAGCGATTTAACGCTCAATAGCGTGAGCAGAAGTTCTTATACCGAGCTTTCCGAGGATTACGAGGATTTTTTACGGTTAAGGGGATTGCCGATCTGGAAGAAAAGCGATCCGCGCGTCCTTCGCATTCGGGCATTCCGGGAAAACATCGGGGTTTTAACCAATTTGGCAAATTTGGCCAATTGGTCAAATTTGGATTTTGCCAATGCGGAGAATTTTGCCAATATGATGATTACGCTCTGCCAGAAGCAAGGGTATCTCATGGACCAGTTTTTGCGCTCTAAAGAGAAAAAGTTTGTCGTTGAAGGCGGTTTTCGGGAAAATCTTTTTAAGAAACGTAGGGAATACAAAAACAAATTGGGCTAATTTGACAAATTTGTCCAATTAGGCTAATTTGTCTTGCATGGGCCCGTAGCTCATCTGGTAGAGCGTCGCAATGGCATTGCGAAGGTGGTCGGTTCGAGCCCGATCGGGTCCACAGCAGTAACCGATGCGCGTCTTCGCGCGAGGCGTACTGCTGTGGATGCCGAGTAATCTCGGCGCCACCAGGGGCCTGTAGCACAGCTGGTAATGCGCCGCATTCGCATTGCGGAGATCGGGGGTTCGACTCCCCCCAGGTCCACAGCAGTAACCGATGCGCGTCTTCGCGCGAGGCGTACTGCTGTGGATGC
>CAYIWI010000016.1:4275-12712 GCA_964367065.1 uncultured Gammaproteobacteria bacterium | reverse complement strand
CGCGATCTCGCTTCGCGAGACAATGACCAAAAAGGATCGTTGGACTTGAGTAAGTACGGCAGCAGAGGGGAACAAAGGTTGGCGATCCTCTGGCTCAAGCTGGCTGAACTTGCATTTATTGAGGAAAAGACCGGCGAGAGGCCGATTCTCCTTCTGGATGATATTTTTTCAGAACTGGACGAGGAGCACCGGCGAATGGTTTTGGATGTTGTTGGCAAGCAACAGACGATCCTGACTTCCGCGGACGAGGCGTCAATACCGAAGGGGGTGCTCGAATCCTCACAGACAATCAGGCTATAATAAGGGAAGTTTACGGGAAGGTAAGGGGAGTTGGAATATGAAGACAGTAACGGTCAATGATCTTAAAGATTTGTATGTGCCGTCCAGCGACAGCCATAAAGGGCAAAACGGGAGGCTCCTTATCATTGGTGGGAGCCACCTGTTCCACGCGGCGAGCCTGTGGGCCCTTACGGTCGCCTCACGGATCGTTGATTTGGTGCACTACTCATCAGTGCCGGAAAACAATGAAATAGTGCAGAAGACAAAAAAAGAGTTTAGGAACGGCATTGTGGTGCCGCGAAGCGACCTTGACGCGTATATTGAGGAAGACGATTGTATCCTGATCGGCCCGGGGATGGAGCGGGATCGCGAGACAGAGACGTTAACCAATTCTTTGCTCAAAAAATATCCCAACAAGCAGTGGGTGATTGATGCCGGAGCGCTGCAGATGCTCGATGTTGCCCTCATTCCGCGACGCGCGGTATTGACCCCGCATTGCAGAGAATTTGAGGATTTGGTGCGTCGTGCTGAGGTCGGCACACTCGGTGCGGGTCCTGCCAGCCAGGCGCTGAGGTCGGCACACCTTTGGTCTCGCGATGGCCAAGGTCCAGACCTTCCTGGTGTTTCGACAGTCCCGGGCGCCAAGGCCGTGGCCATCGCTGCGAAAAGGTATGCCTCCCCGCGCCTGCTGGATTCACCTCCCCGCGCCTCTTCTTCTGAGGAAAGTTCCCCACACGACTTTGCAAAAAAATATCACTGCATCGTGCTTCTGAAGGGCGAAAAGGATATTGCGTGTTTTGGAGAAGGATGCGATACTTCCGCGACGGAAGTATCGCATCCTTCTAACACTTGTGTGCCTAGTGAATGCCGAGTGATTGAAGGTGGCAATGCTGGGATGACCAAAGGGGGGACGGGGGATGTACTCGCGGGACTGATCGCCGCGCTGGCCTGCAAGAACGATCCGTTCTTGGCCACCATTGCCGGAAGTTTCATCAACAAAAGAGCCGGCGACGCGCTCTTTGAGAAGGTCGGGCCGTACTTTAACGCGACGGATTTAGCCAACCAGATACCAGTGACGATGAAGGAACTTCTTTGATTGCTTTTCCCCCGTGGTGCGGGTATTATACGGGTAAATGTACTCTCCCACGTTTACCATCACCAACAAGATCCTCAAAACCATCGGCACGATTGAATCGGCCAAGGAGGTCATAGAAAACTCGCCCCTGGTGCCTGCCTGGGAGGCAAAATTCCGCGAAGACGCGATGGTGCGCACCGTCCACCACGGGACGCATATCGAAGGCAATGAACTCAATCTCACGGAAGCGGAAAAGGTGCTGGCAGGCGCCAAAATCGTGGGGCGCGAGCGGGATATACAGGAAGTTCTCAACTATCGCAATGTGCTCAAGTTCATCGAAGGTTTTGATAAGCCGGAAATTTCCGAAGACGTCCTCAAACATATCCACGAGCTCACCACCCACCGCATTTTGCCGGAAGAAACCATCGGCGTGTACCGAAAGACTCAGGTGGTCGTCAAAAACGCCCAGACCGGAGAAGTGACGTTCCGGCCGCCGCCGGCAGTGGAAGTGCCGTTCCTCACCGCATCATTCCTGGCGTGGCTCAACGGAACCCGGCCGGATGACGTGCATACGGCTATCAAGGCTGGGATCACCCATTATGAAATTGTGCGGATCCACCCGTTTTTGGACGGCAACGGACGGGTGGCGCGGGCGGCTGCAACCTTAGTTCTTTTTAAAGAAGGCTACGACATCAAGCGCTTTTTTTCGCTTGAGGAGCATTATGACGCCGAGCCGCTGGCATACTACGAAGCGCTCCAGAGCGTGGCGAAACTCGACGGTAATGTGACGCCGTGGCTTGAGTATTTTACCGAAGGGCTGGCGATAGAGCTGACCCGCATTAAAGAAAAAGTCAAGTCACTTTCCACCGACCTCAAGCTCAAAAAATCCCTCGGCGGCGCTCCGCTGGCACTTTCCGAACGCCAGATCAAGATCGTGGAGTTTATCCAGGAGAACGGATTTTTACAAAATAAGGTTTTTTTTGAGCTGTTTCCGATGATCTCGGAGGATACCGTGCTTCGTGAATTGAAGGACCTCATGAAAAAGGGTATAGTGAAAAAAGAAGGTTCGACCAAAGGGGTGCGCTATGTGCTGCGCACATAGCGCAAATCCCAGAACTCAATGACCAGAACACAACAAGGTGGGAAGATTTTATAAAATTCTTTTACCATGTTGGTCATTGAGATTTGAGTTCTGAGTTCTGAAATCATATGGATTTCTCCGGTCCAGGTCTTACTTACGTTTTACTCGTTATCCCCACCATCTTTTCCTTGGCGGTGATTGCCCAAGGACTGTATAGGCTGTCGAAGCACGAGGCAGACGGGAAGATTGCCCTGGGGTTCGGGATATTTTTTCTTACTTTGATTGCCGCTGCCTATTTCCTATTCATTAAGTGATAAGAGATAAGAGATAAGTGATAAGTGATAAGCAACCCTTTTTATGTTGTTTTCTGATCTTGCGCAGACATTTAAGAAACTTGAAGAAACTGCGTCGCGCAATAAGATGACGGAAATCCTTGCCGACCTTTTCCGCCGAGCAGGAACCGCGGAAATCGGAAAGATCTGTTACCTGCTGCTGGGCAGGGTTGCACCGCTGTTTGAACCGATCGAATTTGGCGTGGCGGATAAATTTATGATCCGGGCGATTGCCCGGGCGTATGGAGCCGGGGAGGATCGGGTAAGGCGTGTATTTAAAAAAGCCGGTGACATAGGTCTAGCGGCACAAGAATGCTATCATGTACCGTTACATGGTAGCAGAGTGCAGAGACTGTCTGTTTCAGATATTTTTGTGCGATTGACAACCATTACCGCTATGGGTGGCGTGGGGTCGCAGGAGAAAAAGATAGAAGCGCTCGCCTCGCTTCTTGCTTCCGTTGACTCGTTATCTGCGCGCTACATTGCCCGGATTCCCCTGGACAAACTCCGGTTAGGATTTTCAGATATGACCATGCTCGACGCTCTTTCCTGGATGCTTGCGGGGGATAAATCCTTACGCGTAAAGCTCGAAGGCGCCTATAACGTCCGACCGGACATTGGGTACCTGGCGCAAACCGTAAAAGAGAAGGGGATAAAAGGACTTGCAGCCGTGAATGCGAAAGTCGGCGCGCCGATATTGCCGGCGCTGTGCCAGCGGTTACCGACTGCAGATGAGATGATCAAAAAGATGTGCCGACGCCCCGACCAAAACGTCGGGGGTCGCGCATCCTCGACCGAAGCGTCGGGAGGTACGGTCGCCGTTGAGGGAAAATACGATGGGACGAGGGTGCAGATACACTATAAAAGAACGCCAAATGCCAAATGCCAAATGCCAAATGTGAAAACTTTTTCGAGGAATCTCGAAAATACGACGCTGATGTTTCCGGAGCTCTCAGGAATTGGGAAACAACTGAATGCGGCCGAAGTAATTCTCGATAGCGAAGCAATTGGCGTTGATCCGGCAACCGGGAAGCTCATTCCGTTTCAGGAAACCATGACGAGGAAACGGAAACACAACATTGAGGAAACCCGGCGGTCGGTGCCCTTAAAATTTTTCGTTTTTGACATCCTTTTGAAGGATGGAAAGGATGTACTCAATAAACCATTTTCAGAGCGTCGTAAAATGCTTGAGCAAACCGTCAAAAAAGGCAATATCCTTACCATTTCCCCCCAAATCGTTACGGACTCGCCGGGTGTGTTACGCACGTACCACAACGAGCAATTAGCCAAAGGACTGGAGGGGGTTGTCGTCAAAAAATGGGAAAGTCCCTATGAGCCCGGGCGCAGGGGATACAGTTGGGTGAAGTTTAAAGAAGAAGAGGGCAAAGCAGGGAAACTTTCCGACACGATCGATGCAGTGGTGATGGGATACACGGCCGGGCAGGGGAAGCGGACGGCATTTGGCGTGGGGCAGATGCTGTTAGGGGTGCGTGACGGAGAAGATTTTGTGACGGTAACGAAATTGGGGACCGGAGCCACCGAAAAAGAGTTGGCCGATCTCTTCAAAAAACTGAAAGCATTGCGGGTGCCGGTGGCGCCGAAAGAATATAAAAACGTCAATACACTCTATACCCCGGACGTATGGGTGACGCCATCGGTCGTGTTGGAAATTGCCGGCGATGATCTGACCCGCTCTCCCGCCCACGGCGCGGGAGTCGCGGTCCGCTTTCCGCGATTGGTACGCATCCGAACGGATAAGTCGCCGCGGCAGGCCACAACCGTAGCCGAAGTTGTGCGGATGTATAGGCTGCAATAGCCAAAGTTTTTTTCCTGCCGTATAATACGCTCGCACTATGGAGTCTCCGCGATTTTCCGTCATTATTCCAACGCTCAATGAAGAAGCGTATCTTCCGAAACTTCTGACCTGTTTATCGCGGCAGACCTACCGGGAGTTTGAAGTGATGGTCGTTGACGGCTCCTCGGAGGACGCAACGGTGGCCGTCGCAAAACCATTTCGTGCCTCGTTGCCGAAGCTTTCCATAGTCACTACTTCCAAACGCAATGTGAGTTATCAGCGAAATCTCGGGGCACAAAAAGCGAAAGGGGAATACTTCGTTTTTTTTGATGCGGACGTGCAAATCCCCAAAAGCTTTCTCAAGCGCATCTGGTCGGCGATTGTCAAAAAGAAGTCGATGCTTCTGACGACGTGGATTACGCCGGATTCCAACAAGGCAAACGATATCGTCATTATTGCCATAAGTAACATTGCGGTGGAGGCAGCAAAGGCCATCGATCGGCCGTTTGCCGGCGGATACAACACCATTGTCCACCGAAGTGTATTTTCCCAGGTCGGCGGATATAACGAGAAATTTAAAATCAGTGAAGATCACGATTTTATTCAGCGTTGTCTTGCGGCCGGCGTACAGCTGACGATTCTTCGTCGTCCGAGACTCACATTTTCCCTGCGACGCATGAGGCGCTACGGATATTTTTCCATCATCAGAAAATATGCCCAGGCAGGTGTGTATCAACTGCTCAAGAAGCCTATCACCAAGGCGCTCTTTGAATATCCCATGGGCGGGCATCTGTATCGGACACGAAAAGAAGTGCGAAAAAATGTTTTGGGGCAATTGGAACGATCGCTCCTGCGGTCAGTAAAACAATGGCTGAGCGCGTAATTGAGTGTCTATGCAGATAATTGCAGATTTACAATTACATTCTCGGTTCTCACGCGCGGTGTCGCCGGCCATGACGATACCAAATATCGCTTTATGGGCAGGGCGCAAGGGGATCGGACTGGTGGCTACCGGCGACTGGACGCACCCGCTGTGGATGAGGGAGATCAAGGAGCATCTGGAAGAGATGGGGAACGGGCTGCTCAAGCTAAAGTCCGGCGCTGAGGTCGTCGGCGCTGTGGAGGGCTCGCCTTTTGCTGCGCATCCGTCAAGCCGCGCTTCCCCTCCATCAACTCCATCCAAAGAGGGCGTGACGGTGCTCGAAAAGACTCGCCCTCCTGCGCCGGCTTTTTTGCTCGCCACCGAGGTTTCATGTATCTACTCCCAAGGAGGGAAGGTGCGGCGGATCCATACGCTTATCTGGGTGCCGACGCTTGAAGCGGCTGATAAGATTAACCGCGAGATGACGCGCCGGGGGTGCAACCTGATGAGCGACGGCCGGCCGATCATCGGGCTTACTTCTATCCAGGTTGCGGAGTTGGTATTGACGATTGAGCCCAAGGCACTCATCATCCCCGCGCATGCCTGGACACCGTGGTTTTCGGTGTACGGGAGTTTAGGCGGCTTTGACAGTATTGACGAAGCCTTCGGGCCGTATGCCAAGCATATTTATGGGGTCGAAACGGGGCTGTCGAGCAACCCTTCGATGAACTGGCGCATCAAAGAACTGGATCACCGGTCTATCCTTTCGTTTTCCGATGCGCACTCGGGGCCCAAGCTCGGACGCGAAGCCACAGTTTTTAAGATACCCGATGGACAACTTAGTTATGAAGCGATTTATCATGCGATTGCGGGCGGCGCTGAGGTCGGCATGCCCTTGTCTCGTGCCGTCAAGGTCCAGACGGCCAACTCTTCATCCAGTCTTAGTAGCCAAGGCCGTGACGGCACTTCGAAAGGTCATGCCTCCCCGCGCCGCTCTACGATCGCCTATATGATCGAATTCTATCCGGAGGAAGGCAAGTACCACTACACCGGCCATCGCGCCTGCAACATCCGCTTGTCGCCGGAAGAGACGAAGGCGAAAGGATCGACCTGTCCGGTGTGCGGCAAGCCCTTGACGCAGGGAGTGATGCAGCGGGTGGAGGAGCTCGCCTCGCGGAGCGAGTCAGAGCTCAGACTGGTGTCAATGCGTCAGCGCATCAATGCGTCAGAGGCAGAAGTAATTGTGACAAAGAGCAAGGCGTTTCCCAACCGGCCGGCGTTTGTGATGCTCGTGCCTTTACAGGAAATTATTGCCGAATCCGTGGGTTCGCCGGTGACCAGTCCGAAAGTCCAGACGCCGTATTTCCGGCTCACCGATGCGCTTGCTGGGGAATTTAACGTCCTTCTTTCTGCATCCTCAGAAGATATTACTGAGATTGCCGGAGAACGCGTTGCGGCAGGCGTGGAGAAGGTGCGAAAGGGCGATCTGGTCATCGATCCCGGCTACGATGGCGTATTCGGAGTAGTAAAACTCTGGGGCGAAGGAGAAGAAAAGCCGCTCGTGGATGCATCCCGCGAACAGCTTCAGCTTCTCTAGCAGGAAAAACTTGTCATTGACGAACGGATTTTTTTCATGGTAAGGTGAGAAGAGAAAGCGAGGTGAATACAAATATGGCAGAAGGAAAAGGGAATGAGAATTTGATGGCTGCAGTTTCCTACCTGTTGGGGTTCATTACCGGCATTATTCTTCTTCTGGTTGAAAAGCAAAGCAAATTTGTGCGGTTCCATGCCATGCAATCGACGTTACTGTTTGGCGGGTTATTCGTCGTGAACATCGCACTGGGATTCATCCCGATTCTGGGGTGGCTCGTGGGGCTCGTACTTTCCTTTGTTGCGTTTATTCTCTGGATCATCCTCATGTGGAAAGCGTTTCAGGGAGAAATGTACAAAGTACCCTACGTGGGCGACATGGCCGAAAAACAATTGGCCAAGATGAAGTGACACCGTGAGCTTTACCGACCGTCAGCAGGCAGGGGAGCGGTTAGCAGAAAAACTTACTGCGTATCGTGGGTGTGACGCCGTTCTTCTGGGGCTTGCACGCGGTGGCGTGGTGGTAGCCTCGACGCTTGCTTCCCGTTTCCGTCAATCGACGGATGTTTGCGTGGTCAAGAAAATCGGCAGCCCTGTTGATGCGGAATTAGCCATCGGCGCCGTGGCGCCGGACGGGGTATCGTATGTGGACTGGCGTTTGGGCCACAGGACAGGAGCGGACGAACACTTTATCAGAACTCAAATCACAGAACTCAATGACCAGATAAGACAAAAAACGCTTCTCTATCGGAAGGGGAAGAGGCCGTATCAATTACGAGACAAGACAGTCATCGTCGTGGATGACGGGGCGGCAACGGGAGCAACGCTTGAGGCGGCAATCAAATGGCTCCGGGTCAAGAAAGTAAAAAAGATTGTGGTCGCGTTGCCGGTGGCGCCGCCGGACGTGGTGGCAAGAATAAAGCCGGAGGTTTCGGAACTGGTGGTATTGGAGACGCCGAATGATTTTCAGTCCGTGGGGCAATATTATCAAAAATTTCCGCAGGTGGAGGATGGAGAAGTGGTGCGCTTACTAGCGCAATGATACCAATATACGAATGGGTACGAATGATACGAATAAAAACAGGTGTTCATTTGTAGCATTGGTATCATGTTGCTATGAAATTAATTGTTGGTTTGGGCAATCCCGGCAGAGAGTACGAGAGCACCCGCCATAACATCGGGTTTATGGTGGTGGACCGGCTTGGCCGTGAGCTGGGGGGTGAGGCCGCCATCTGGCAGACGGATACCAAAAAGAACGTCATGACGGCAAAAGTCGGCGACATTCTTCTGGTCAAGCCGCTCACCTTCGTGAATAAGTCCGGGTTTGCCGTCAAAGCACTGGTGGATTTTTATAAACTGACGCCTGGCGATGTATGGGTGGTCCACGACGACATTGATCTGCCCTTGGGCAAAATCCGCATCC
>CAYIWI010000016.1:0-4175 GCA_964367065.1 uncultured Gammaproteobacteria bacterium | reverse complement strand
GATGTATGGGTGGTCCACGACGACATTGATCTGCCCTTGGGCAAAATCCGCATCCGTGAAAAAGGAGGAACAGCGGGACACAACGGCGTGGACTCCATCCTTCAACAGCTCAAAAGCGACGTGTTTGTCCGATTTCGGTTAGGCATCGGCCGCGGCAAAGAATCCACAGGGAGACAGACGGATAAAAATCTTCACCACCGGTCGGTGATTGCTTTCGTATTGTCCAGGTTTCATCAGGGTGAGGCTGGGGAGTTCCGAAAACTCATAAAGCATGGTGCCGATGCGGTGAGCATGGCTCTTTTGGGAGGAATTGACAAAGCGATGAATAGGTTTAATTAATATGCAGACGGTCGGTGATATATTAACGAAGTTCAATCCGCTGGAAGATAAGTACATTTCCCGCGAGTTTCAGGCATACGGCATATACCTGGCAGAAACCTTGGGCGACTACAAACACAAAGCCATTTACATCCGCCTGGCCAAAACCATCCCGCGGGCGATTTTAGAAAAAGCACTTTCTTTCGTCAAAGACAGCAACGCCAAATCCAAGGCTCGGCTGTTTATGTGGAAGATGGGGAAGTTGCGGGAAGAGTAACAACCTATCCTTATGCAGGCAAGCAGGCATAATCAGCCACACCGGAGAATTTTCCGGACCATTGAACAAAAGGCGCAACAACGGCGGCCGTTGCTTTTTCGGATTGCCGACCAGTTGACCGCCTATTTTGGGACCCCGCGCTTCTTTGTATGTAAGTATTCAGCTTTTCCCAATGTCACCCCCGCGCAGGCGGAGGTCCAGCCTTAAAAAATACTGGATTCCCGCTTTCGCGGGAATGACAAGCGAGGCTACATTGGAAAACGGTGAATAGTTACCTTTGTATTGATCAAAGAAACGGACATGACCTCCCTCGAAACCCAGCTGGAGCGGGAGCTTCAGAATAATCACACGGATTGACGACGCGGGCATGAAGATATACACTACGGCCTCACTGTCTCTTAAGGGACAGTTTTTGCATTTTTATGGCACTTCCAGAAGAAGCGCGAGCAAGCGAGATCACCTTTTTACCTGTTGATTACGAACCAACTCTTTCTCTCGAAAAGAGTTTAGGAGGAAGAGCACGGAGATTGTGGGAAGAGAGATTTGCCGAGTGTGCGGAATATGCCAGTGACGCGGCATATATTCCTACCGGTATTGGCGACGCACCAGAGGACAACACAGGGGTAAAAATCTGGAAGTACGGAGACGGTGCACAAGTGCCGTCGTATATTGACTTAGATCAACAGTTCGGGCGTGTTCCCAAATTGCTCTTTTTACCCGCAAGCACATTTGCTACAGATCACGTAGCTGGGCTGTGTGCCGTGGCAGAAAAATATAAGAGCATGGGGGTTAAAAAAATCATTGTTTTGCTCACCGCACTTGCCCATGAGCGTCAGGATCATCAATTTCCGGATGAACACGGCAATCCTATTTTGCAGGTTACGATGCTGAAACAAATGGTCAATAATTTTGCAGATAGCGTCATTGATGGAGTATTGCTTGTCCAACCCCACTCTCTTCGACCTATCGAGATGGCCTTAAGAAATGAGTTTCCGCTTCTCCCACTTGATGCGTTTAAGTTTATGGTCATCGGAGCAGAATTAAAAAAAGTAGCCAACCCATTCGTTCTAGGTCCAGATAAAGGACGGAGAGATGAAGCGAGAATGCTGGCCGCGTATCTTCATTGTCCTATGGGTACTGCGCCCAAAATTAGAGATAGATTACACGCGGGAAAACCAGATGTAAGAATTCCCGACGAAGTTCTTGCTTATATACATGATCATCAGTGTAATGTGATCGTTTTCGACGACGAAATACGAGAGGGGGGCACGATGGGAGATATTGCAAAGAAATTGGATGGGTACGCGAACAGTTTGACTATCTGTGCGGTGAAGCCGATTTTTGCTCAAGCAACAGGAGGAGGGAAAAACAATGATGGAAAACCACTTACTGCCATTGATCATCTCAATAAAGCAGTGATTTCAAAAATTGTCGTGACGGATGCGGTGCATCCTCTAATTGAGCCCAGCGTTCTTGCTGCCAAGCTCCAAGTACTTAAATTAGGACCAGAGCTTGCAAATCTTGCGAATTATCTCCAGCGTCATCTAGTAGAGCCTGATAACCCCGATTGGCTCAGAGATCCAAGCGAGACAAGAACTCTTCTCCGCTTGGATTTGAGTGTAGAACAAATTGAAGAAGCCCCAAGGTAAATAAACCCCTCGGTGATTTATAATAGAATCAGTAACAAAACCTGTTATTCTTCGAGCGAGTGAGCGTGAGCGAACGAGTCGAGAAGTTCTCGACTACGCTCGAACAATAGGTTTTGATATAGCTTTTAGAACAGTATGCAACGGGTTCACCTTATTATTTCCGGCGATGTGGTGGGGGTGGGGTACCGGGCCTGGGTGGAACGGGTCGATATCGCGTGGCAGAAGGCGACGGGAGAATTCCTTGGGTTTGCGGTGGTATACTAAATGGAGAATCTGCAAATCTGCAAATCTGCAAATAAACAAATGAATGATTTAATGCGCATGGACAAATTCCTGGAGATTTTGAGAAAAAAACCTCTTTTATTTTTTGTCATTTCCCTTGGGTATTTGATGGCGGTTGGTTTCCTCAAGTGGGGGACGAGCCCACCGTGGGGAGCACTCTGGTTTATGGCTGGCGCGATATTAGGCATATACTTTTTGGATGCTGCGGAAGTATTTTTTCACCTTGTGCCGTCCCCGTTTCGATCCATCATTTTTGCCGCCGGATTTGTATTGGTGAGCTTCTTCGTGGTGACGTCATCCGGAAGTTTGCTCGCCAGCGGCCTGGTCCTTTCCCTGTATCTGACGATGATACTTTGGCAGATTGGGCAGTGGCGGGTAGCGGGAAACCTGGACAGCTGGTACCAGATGATTGCCGGAGGGGTTGGAGTCAAGACCCAACTTTGGCTCCTTACGGCGTTTGCACTGCTCTTTTTTATAGAGACATATTTGTTTATACGATAGAAGCTATATCAAAACCTATTGTTCGAGCGTAGTCGAGAACTTCTCGACTCGTTCGCTCACGCTCACTCGCTCGAAGAATAACAGGTTTTGTTACTGATTCTAGTTTTTTTGCCACATTGGTCAAATGAGTCTTATGGGTCGGATGGGTATGATTGATGAAGGGTCGCTTCTTTGGCACTATCTTTCGCCGGAAATGCGGCGGCTTGCTGCCGACGGGCAGCTCCTCATCGACGACCGCAAACTTCACCCCAATGAACGCCTGAGCGACTATTCCTACCTCGAGTTTCCGTTAGCCAAACTCTACGAAGGCTTCCTCAAGCAACTCTTTCGCGATCTGGGGATTATTGACGAGCGCGATTTCCGGAGCGACCACTTCCGCATCGGAAAAGCGCTTTCACCAAATCTGGCCCGCCGGCTGGGCCGGAGGAGCGCCTGGCAGCAAGTGAGCAACCGGTTCGGAGGCGATCTTGCGACCCGACTGTGGCACACGTGGAAGGAGGGGAGAAACCTGGTGTTTCATTATTTCCCCCAAAACTATCGTGCACTGACGCAAGCACAAGCAGAGACATTGGTTACTTCTCTTGTTGGGACGATGGAAGATGCAGTTGTGGAAACGCGAGTGCGGTATCGGAAGATGGAACAAGACTTCCAAACCGGAAAGAACATCTCCTACGCAAAAGACGCGGATGATATGATCAAGAAGCTTCATTCATGAAGATTGCCTACCACAAACGAATAGATTTGGGGATGTTTGCTTAGTTCGTGGAGTATCTTGGTAATACAGTCGTTAATAGGTTGTCCTGTGTCAAGATAATGCATGTCTATTCCGGTTATTGCTTGGTATCGGGATTTTACATCTCGGTACTGCTCATAAGTTTGAATGTTTGACGCACTGCCATTTCTTTGTCGTTCTTTTAGACGCTGTTCAATAACGGTTTCCGGTGCTTCAAGTTGAAATACGACGAGCGGTTTTTTGGTGGTATGTTCTAATGCTAATAGCTGGTCGTGGTATTCGGGTCGAGAGTAGGTTGCACTAAGAACGACGGGTGTATGCAGCCCAAGCAATTGTTGAGCCCATTCGTGGTTACGTATATATGCTAAGGCCATAGTCTCCTTTTCCTCCTCGGGCGTTCCGCGTTGGAGATAGG
>CAYIWI010000015.1:0-12886 GCA_964367065.1 uncultured Gammaproteobacteria bacterium | reverse complement strand
CGCCAAGTCCCTGGAAAGCGCATTTTTGCTGATCCGGTCAGAATTGGTAACCATCGCCTTATATCCGGAAATCGAGACTGCAGATATTCCTGAAGCCAGAAAACTCCTGACCAAGGCCGTCGCCGCTGCTGATCATCCGGCGCTCAAACAACTGAGCCTCACCTCCAAAACCGGCACGCTCCTGGTGCTTGCCAACAAAGAAGGAGATACCAAAGATGAAGGTGTTTCCCTGGTCGACCGGTCGTATTACCAGTGGGCCAAAACAGCCAAACCCGGCGCGTTTTTCGTCAGCGAGCCGCTGGTCCTCCGGGCAGGGATCAACCGCGGCAAACAGTCCCTGGTTGCCGCCACCCCGGTGTTTCTGAATGGCCAATTCAACGGCGTCCTGCACGCATCCATCAGCGTCGAAGATTTAACCATCAATTATCTCAACACGCTCAATGTTCCTTCAGAAAAAAGTACAGCCAGTTACGTCATCGATCAAAAAGGCATCGCGATCGCCACCCCCTTCACTGATCTGATCGGGATAGACACGAGAGCCTATGCCCGACAAAAACAATGGCCGGGGTACGAAACCTACCTCTCGATGGTCGATGCCATGACGTCGGGTAAAGAAGGATCCCGCGTCTATGCATTTATGGGGTCTGATGGCGTTGCCAAACGATGGATCAATGCGTTCTCACCTGTCTTTGCGGGCAACGCCGCATTCTTCAGCATTGCCAGCGCTGTTCCGTATGCGGAAGCCGAGGGATTGGTCACCAATATATATACCATCCGGCTGGTCTCCTTGGCAATTACGATCCTGTTTGCCGCGGTTGGCGTGTGCATCCTTATCTTCGGTGTCTATGTTGCCCAGCAGGACGGATATAACCGCGGCCTCAAAGACGGCTATCACTTCAAGAAGAAGCCTTCTTCCGGCACGTAGCGCAAATCCCCGTGGAATACTCCCGCGACACCGCCATCGGATCCCCGCAGACTTCACACGGCACGATGTGGAGGGCGTCCTTTCCAAACGCTTGCTTTGCCGTATTATCAAAACTCAGGATAATCAGGACGATCCCCACCTGCGTGGCAGCAATGCCCAAAAATAGGCTCCAAAACGGGATACGCAAGGACAGTATCCAGACCCCGCCCACAAACAGCACCAGTGGAGAGAGATACCGGGCGCTATCACGCACCAAGGATCGGAGGTAGTTCATAGGATATGAGTTTAGTATACAACGTAGAGAGTCAAGCAGAATATACACTGAATAAAACCCGCAATATCAATATCCGGCTATCCGAGCGAACGCTTTTGAGACTTAAAGCAAAAGCGATAACAGAGGGTATCCCGTACCAAACTCTTGCAGGATCAATTATCCACAAATACACGGCAGCGTAAGGACCAAAGCCTCATCGTGATTCAGTGGGTCTCTCCTCCAGCACATAGGCGTAGCTAAACTAATAATCCTAAGCGTGGCCTACGTTTACCAAGGGTATTTGTCAACTACCACTTGACAAATACCCCCCATATATGTAAGATACTAATTATGAGATTTTATCCGCGCCTTGTTCTTCCGCAACTGGAAAAAGAGTTGAAGACGAGAGAGATCACGGTTATCACCGGGATGCGCCAGGTGGGCAAAACTACCCTCTTAGACCATCTTTTTTCACGGGTCAAAAGCCCGAACAAAGCCAAAATTGATCTTGAGAACCCGCTCAACCGGAAAGTCTTTGAAGAAAAAAACTATGATGCAATTTGGAATAATCTCGCCGCTTTTGGTATCAATACAAAAACCAAAGCATATCTTTTCTTAGACGAAATCCAACACGTACCCTCAATTGGATCAGTGGTGAAGTATCTAAGCGATCACTTCAAGGTGAAGTTTGTTTTAACCGGTTCCAGCAGCTACTACCTGAAAAACCTTTTTCCGGAATCTATGGCAGGAAGAAAACTGATTTTTGAAGTCTACCCCCTTACGTTCTTCGAATTTTTAACATTTAAAGGGGTTGCCCAAGAGAAGCCGGCTTCTTTTTCCGGGAAAGCCGCCTCAAAAAACCGCATCTTCTATGACAAACGTATCTCCTATTACCTTGAGTATCTGGAATACGGCGGGTTCCCCAAAATAGTCCTTGAGGAAAGCCCGGAGAGAAAAAAAGCGCTGCTTTCTGAGATATTTACCTCTTACTATGAACGTGACGTCAAAAGCCTGGCTGATTTTAAGGATACATCCAAACTCCGAGACTTGATCCTTCTCCTTGTTCCCCGGGTTGGATCGCGCATCGAGGTGGCAAAGCTATCCGCCAGTTTAGGCGTGTCCCGGGAAACAGTGTATTCCTACCTCTCTTTCTTACAAAAAACCTATTTTATCTCTCTTGTCTCCAAGTTTTCCGGCAGCATTGACCGGCAGGCTGCCGGAACACAAAAACTCTTCCTTTGTGACGTCGGGATGGTTAATGTTTTGGGAAAAGCCTCTGAAGGCCAGCTGTTTGAACAAAGCGTGTTTCAAAACCTGCATCTTGACCATGCCCTCCATTTCTATGCCAAAGAGAGCGCCAGTGAGATTGATTTTATTGCTGATGAAACGATTGCCCTGGAAGTAAAAACAAGCGTTTCGAAGCGTGACATTGACCATCTCAAACGAAGAAGCAGGGGGCTGCACTTGACCGAATCGTATGTCATCTCTAAAGAATACAGTGGAGACAAAGAGGTAATTTTAGCAGCAGATCTTTAACTTCTCATGCCTCATCGTGATTCAGTGGGTCTCTCCTCCAGCACATAGGCGTAGCTAAACCACCAAAAGACAAACAGCCACACGACGGTGACAATGGCAGCCAGCGGCGGATAGATCATAGATTATTTCCGAAAGAGGGTTATCGGAAGCTGGGACTGCCGGATGATACTGCGCAATGTTCCCGCCGGGACCTCTTTGGAATGAAACGGTACGGTCGTGTGTGCACCAGTGGACGCATTGAAGTATTGCTTGTGACTACTTTTGCTTACGTTTACGCTAAATCCGTGCTTAAGAAGGATGCTCTCAACCTCCCGAGATTTGAGAGGAACCAGTTTGGACATACGGCATCACGCAAACGAAACATTCCCAGAAAAGGTCACTTCTGTTTGGCTAACATAGTAATCGTCCGTATCCGGAGCGGGAACCTCGCTACCGGTTTTCAGAAGTCCCTCGATGTGACAGGCGATTGCGTCGTGTACGTGGCGTTTTGCTGCCTCAAGCGTCCGGCCAAAATCGGAGACGCCGAGTGTGGGCACATGGGCAATGAAGGAACGACCTTCTTTCCGAATGATGACGTTATAACGAAAAACGTTGGTTTTCATACCAAATAAGTATATCACTATGCACAAAAAAGTGCAAAAAAAGTTAACCTATACCCTATTCCCTATTCCCTAACACCTTCTTTTGTCTCCAGTACGTAGGCGTAGCTAAACCTTTACCCCAAACTCTCATCTCGTCAGTCAGTTCTATAAATCGCATCGCCTCGCTCTTCCCAAATCATTTTCCCGACGGCCGCCCATTTTTCCAGATGCTTAAAGTCATAATGATACTCCGGTGAGTCTTCCCCATGAACTAAAACGTAGGAAACGTCAAGTTCCTTAAGAAGCTTCGCCGATTGCTGCGGATCCTGGCCTTCCCGAATTTCGTACGCGGCACTTCTCCAGAGAGGATTAATAGCCGCCTCATCCCTGCCGCCTCGCACCTGTACCATGTCAAACAAGCTATTCGCCCAAAATACCGTTGATCCGGACATAAACACACGTTTGTCTCCTGCAATTTCATTGAGCTTTACGAGGCTTTTGACTCCTGTCGGCAATGTGGGAGAAAAAAGCGCCGGCTTTCCTAATTTTCCATAAACGAACAGCGCGACAACGACGGGCAACACAACCAAAGACAACAACGAAGACTTCCATCGGGATGCGATCAGGATAGCCAATCCGATTTCTATTTCATACAGCCAGCTTGTCCAATCCTGCCAGAAATTTGGATTGGCGAAAAACCGAAACAAGGTGAGTGCCCCGAACGTGCCCAGCCAGATGACAGAAAATTTTACCAATGGGTCGGCTCCCTTTTTAAAAAATAAGACGACCAAGACTGCAGCAGCAACAGGGAGAATAATTGACAGAAAGTCGACGGCATTGCCAATCGCAAATACTCCTGGTGCGCCGCCGATAGATGGGTTGGTAAGAACCGTCCACCAGAAGCGAGGCGTGTACCAGAAGGTCACCACCGCAAGAGCGGCAAGAAACATAAACACTACCCTCCGGACATACACCACCTCTCGTTCTTCTTCCCCTTTGATCACGCCGAGGACTGCCACAAGACCCACGAGCATCGGGAACATCACCGCCGTATGAATAAAGAAAAGGAATGAAAGCGTAAGGATTGCCAATCCATGGATTTTCACATTCGTTTGCCCAAGAGCACGATCTATAACCAACAGTGCCCACGGCAGGAGGTTTTTGGCAATAAGCAGGGACGGTTCAGACAATGCGAGCCCTGACAGCCACCGCCACGGCAGGAAAAGGACGAGGAATGCAACCACGACCCCTGTGGTTTTGTTGTTTGTTACTCTGCTTGCCCATAATCCCCATCCTGCGCTTGAAGCAAGGAAGCTAATAATGAGTAAAACATACGTAAGGTCAAAGTATGGAAGCCCCGTAAGATTGTGAAGGCCAATCAATACTACGGGTACGACTGGCCCGGTCAAAAAGCGAACCGGCGTTGTCCCCAGATACCAAAAGGGGTACGCACCTCCAAACCCGTGCGCTTCCACAAACCGCGCCAAGGCAACGGCAACCGGTATCATGGACGTCTGCGGCGGATAGATCATAGGCCTACTTCACGGTAAGCGTTTGAGTGCTTTTCTCACTTCGGGTTGATTGGCGTCTACCTTCAAGGATTCTTCCCAGGCGTTCTTTGCTTCGCCCATCTTTTTCTGGTCAAAATATGCTTTTGCCAAATTATTCCAGGCAAGCGTGCTTGCAGGATGTATTTCTATCGCTTTTTTAAACTCTTTCTCCGCCAGCGCATAGTTTCCGTAAATTCCGTAGACGATGCCAAGGTTGAGGTGCGATTCAAAATCCCAGGGAGCACGCTCCAGGGCTTTGACAAACTCACCCTCGGCTTCATTAACTGCCGGAAGATAAAACCCAATGCCGCTTTTCGCCTGGCGTAACAACAGCTCACCCCTGCTTCTTGCGGCAATATGGCCTTCCGGATATGCTCTTTCCGCCTCGATGTAGGCAGAGAGAGCTTCTTCTGTGTTTCCCTCTTTTACATGCTTTCTCGCCCGGGCAGTTATGACGTCAGCTAAAAGTCGTGCAACCTGACGATTTTGGGTATCAACATCAAGAGCGGCTACATACGCCTTCTGGGCGCCTTCAAGATCTGCTTCCAACTGTTTTGTGTGTGCCTCAAGTAAGAAGTTTCTCCATCTACCCCATGGATCATCTCTTTTCTTGCGCAGACTATAGATAAGTTCCAAATTTTTTGCAGTTATATTCTGATAAAGAGATTTTGGAGTCGAAAATTCAAGTATAGGAAAATCGTCGGTGTGCATCGGGCCTTCCCCTGCCAAAAGAGTAAGTTCAGATTGATCAAGGAGTTTATAGCCCTCCAATTCCTCTCTTGTCTCTATTTCATGCTTTTTTATAGGCGATTTCAGTTTTGCTCGTTCGATCCTGGACGCGCTCCCTATTAAAAGCAGGTCTTGTCCGGTAAGGTTTGTCCAGGATTCATAATGCGGAAAAACAGATGTAAAGCTTCTGACGGCAATCTGAAGATCCTCCGGCGTTATCCCGTATAACTGAATCCACGCAACGACAATTCCGTGCTCAGACAGTCTTTTTTTGGCCAATTCATAGTACTCTCTCGTAAAAAGACTGGATACGCCGGAAATCCAAACGTTAGAAGGCTGGGAGATAATGACGTCATAGCTCGCACTACCTCGTTTGAGAAAATTTCTTCCGTCGTCGATTGTCACCGTGACCCGGCTATCCGAAAGCGCATCTCCGTTCACATCCGTCATGTTCTTTGCCGCCTCAACAACGGCGGGCTCAATTTCCACAACATCAATCGAATCTGTGTCATAGTCTTCCAGCGCCCCCAGGGTAAATCCTCCGCCTAAACCTATCAGAAGAACCTTTCTTGCGTCGCTTTTCAATGCCAACGCGAGGTGGCCGATAAGAGATGCTGCGTCTGCATCAAAGTCACTTGAGGCTTCATTCTTGCCGTTAATCTGGAGAATCTTCACCCCGTCGGGGAAGGCCCGAACCGTAACCGTCCCATACATGCCTTCTTTATAAAACACGAGTTTTGAGGCTTCTCTGTTTTTTACCCATGAGTCTGCGTTAATGTAGACGCCGCTGGTTAATACTTCCCTGCCCCACGTGGGAGCAAACAGTCCCGCCGCCAGGAACACACTGATCACTGCCAACGCAACCCTCCGTATGCCCGGCATGAACACAAGCAAAAAAGCAGCCAACAGGAGATAGACACCCCCCATGGCAAAGATGCTTCTCTGAAGGCCCAATTGCGGAATAAGGAAAAATCCGGCAGCCAATGACCCCGCGACGCCTCCGACCGTATTGACCCCATAACCATACCCTGCTGCTTTTGTCCCTTCTCGCCCCAGAAGCGCAATGGCAACGGGAAACGATATTCCCATAAAGAGGGTGGGGACCACGATTACCATACCGGCAATCCCCGCTTCAATAAGCGTTGACAACCAAAACTGCGAAGCTGTCTTTTGCAACACACCAAGAAGCAGAAACGGAAGTTTATCAATAAAAAACAAGCTCGCCACCACGCCCACGCCGATCGCAAGGAAAGAAACAAAAAGCACCACATCGGTTCTTTTCATCCCAAATCGGCGGACGAAACCGGAACCACACGCAATGCCGGCAAGATACACCATGAGAACTATGGAAAACGTATAAATGGAGCCGCCCATCAGAAGAACGAGAAGTTTGCTCCAGAAAACCTCAAGCGCCAGTGCAGCAAAACCGGAAAAGAAAAGAACCAGCAGAATAAGCCTGGAATTGTTACCGGTGACGGAGTCTGTACGGAGATCAGTTTCTTTGACCGCCTCATGATTACGGATACACAACGCTCCCAGGCCGACCAATACACTCATTGCTCCTGCTATCCTCACCGTCGCGGAGAGTCCCAAAAGCGGCGGGAAGAAGAACCCTGCGGCAAGCACTCCTACAACAGCTCCTAACGTATTAAAACTATAAAGAACAGGTATATACTGCATACCTAAAGCCTTTACCAAAAGAGGAAATGTGGTTCCCAGAAACACGGTTGGAGGAAGGAGAAATACCACAATCCAGAAAAACAGCGCTGCCTGGGAACTGGCAAGGCTGTCCAGGTAAGATACGACCAGCGGGCTTGCCAGCGCCCAAAGACCGACCGAAACTTCGACAAGACCGTACAATAAAATAGGCTTGAAAAGTCTTGAGGCAAGTTTCCCTGCAATAAACGAGCCCAAGGCAAGACCGGTGAAAAAAATCGCCAACACCGCGCTTGCTGCATGCTGGGTCGTACCGGTAAGAAGCGTGAGCCAGCGAACCCACACAATTTCATACGCGAGCGCCGATATGCCGCTGGAAAAAAATAAGCCGATGAGGAGTGATTTTTTACTTATCATTGCCATTCGTTTGCAAAACGAACGAGTACGCAAACCACCAGAATGCTATCAAAAAAATGAGTGAAGTAAAAGCAGCCAGATAATCGTGGAACACAATCCGAAAGACGGGCGGCGCAAATGCCGCCAAAAGCACGGTAAAGGTAATCCTTGTCATATTGACCCAAAAGATGCCCAATATCCCCAAGAGCGCAGTTTCCACCTTAGACCAGAAAGAGTACGGCCCGCGTAAACCCGCTGTCAGGCTCACGGTCAAAAGAAGAAGGCTTTGCCAGCCCAGACAATTCCACGTCATATACATCGGAAGACCGTTGACCACCATGCCGTTATTGTATGCTTTGTACGTAACGTTAAACGGCATAACCAAGACACCGACGAGCCTCGTTTCCAACGGCACAATGAGCTTTTGGACCCAGACGTAGAGGATAAATTTTTCTGCCAGTTTCGTCAGAGCTTCGTTGAACGAAACGATAAACGGAAGCACCATCATGGTTAGCGCAAACACCGTAAACAATGAGGTGTATGCATGCTTTTGTCTCATGTTGCTCTCCTGACAAGGGCCGCTTTCCTTTCTTTGAGTCTTTTTATAATCTTTGGCAAAAACGGCATGACGACTACCAACGGCCAGATCCACTCGGGTGTAGTCAGCGCTGGGGTGACTACGCTGGTATTATTGCCGGAGCCGCAGGTAGCAAATTCGTCTCCTGTAATTCTTAACGCCGTGGCATCGCCTGCGTCCGGATTGGCAGTAACCACTCCCCAATACTCTACATACAGCCTGTTTTGCGGATCGGTAAAGGTAACTGCGCCAACACTCGTCGTTGAGGTATTATAAAACCCATCAACGTAAATATCAGGGGTTGTATTGGTGGTATCAAGAATCTGCGTCGGCGACACCTGGATAGTCCCTCCGGTAGTATCCACCTTCCATACCAGAGTCCGAAGGTCTCCTTGCGCGTCCCCGTCGCTATCTGATGCATCCATACATGCATAGATGGTCCACGTACCGGAGGCAATCGACTCTCCCGATGCCGAGCCGTCAGCCACCCAACCATTGCCCGTGGGAGTGCCGGGAGTACCCGCGCTATTATTGTTCACTGTGTTTGGCATAAACTGGAAGCTGCCGGTCACGCCCATTCCCGGTTTTATGCTGGGACAATTCGTGCCCACCGTACAGTCTGTCCCCGGCTGGGATTCCACGAGCTGCCAGGCAGTGACATTCGTTATATCTGCAGACGCATTGATGTCTAAAAATTGTGTTGCATTACCCAGAGACGCATACACTACTGAAACGTTATAAGAAAGCTGATAGATAGAGATGGTGATGATGGTAAGGAGGGTGAGAACGATTTTGCCTACCCGCCTCATTCTCCTGGGCTGTATTGCAAATGAGTTAAACTGGTTATTGGCTGTTGAAAGCGCCAGGTACGGGTTCATCATCGGTGAAAATGCCGCAACCGGCGCAGGAGCCGCCCGTCCGCCGGAAAATATGCCGGCGATGAAGCGGGTAAAGGCCCCGCGGGTAAACACGTCGGTGATGCGGCCGGTTTTAGGCGTCCGGAACCACGGGCCCTCCGCAGGTTCCATAAAGCCTTTGATGGCCGCGTAGGCCTGGAACGGCACCAGCACGTAGGTAAGCGCCAGAAAACTCCAAAGCCCCACGTAGTCTTTGCGTTCGCTCTCTTCCAAAAACATGCCCACGGCATTGGTGAGGGGCAAGGATACCATGTTGGTGAGGACCAATGACCAGCCCCACAAGGCGGTCCAAAACGGCAGCCGCGCGTAAAACACGGTCTCGGCCAGTAACCAGGCGAACGTACCCACCACAAACAGCACCGCCTGCAGGTAGTAGGGCGACAAATACACCATCTCGAATTTTTCCGCAGCCGTGAGTTTGGCAGAAAGCAGGAGCCGCCAGAACATTTTTTTGACGTTAAACGAGTGTCCTTCTGCCCAGCGCATGCGCTGCCGGATCATGCGCTTGAGCGTTGACACACACTCCGCCGGTGTTTGGATGTAGGGCGTGTACACCACCTTATAGCCTGCTTCATAGAGTTTGAGCGTCAGTTCAAAATCTTCAGTAATGGACGTCCCCCACCCGATCTCTTCCAGGGGCTTCCTCCTTATCATGTACACCGACCCGGAGATCATCTTTAACCCTCCGTAGAGCTCGGTCCCTGCCCGCTCCACCACGTAGGAGCCGGCATATTCGCTCCTGACCCCGCGGGTAATCCAGTTCTCGGATTTGTTGAGCACATGCCACTGGTACCCCTGCACCGCCGCAACATGAGAGTCTTTGTAGTCTTCTGACATATTATTTTGTACTTTGAAATACTTCAGGAAAAGGGTCAGGGTATCCGGGTACGGCACGAAGTCCGCATCAAACACGCTGATAAACTCTGTCGCCGGGTCTGTATGGGCCAGGGCCAGGGCCAGGGCCGCGCCTTTAAAGCCCAGGCGATCCTTCCGGTGCAGGTGTTTTAGTACGACGCCGGGCCGCACCGTCACCGTGGTAAGGGTAAAGCCCTCGCCGGACACTTGCGTGAGGCGGCCCAGCTTCTCCTGGTAGCGCCGGATGATGGCCGTGGTTTCGTCGGTACTGTCATCTACCACGATGACTTCAAACGAGGGGTAGTCCATGTTGATCGCCGCCGCAATGGCCCGCTCTGCCACGTTCTTTTCGTTATAGAGGGGGATATGCACCGCCAATTTCGGGAACCGCGACAGCGACACGTAGCCTAGATTCGGCTCGAGCCCTACCGGTTTGGTTTGTCCCGAAGGCTTCTTTCCGGCTATCCCTAAAATCCACGAAAGTATGCCCTCGCCAGCCACCGCCTGCTGTTGGGAATCTTCTTTGAAATCTTCTTTGAAGATCTCGCCGCTGGCCTCGATGGCCGCGGCGCTTTTTTGGGAAAAGGAAAGTACGATGGCCAGCGATCCGTAATATTTGAGCGAATACAGGAAAAACAGCGTCCCGGCGGTTAGCGACACGCTGGCAAAGAACAGGCCCAAGGCCACTTGCGGTGGCTGGTTGACGAGGTACGAGAGCCAAACGAGGAGTCCAAAAGAGGTGCCAGCCGTCAACAATGCCGAAATGATGACGCGGCCGGCAAACGCGAGCCATCGAAGATTGAGCTTCGGGGGCGGGATAGCGGCAAGGCCGGGCACAAAACGCTGCCAGACACTCCGGACGCGCTCCCAGACCACCGACGCCCGGGCAGGCGCTGCGACTTCCGGGGCGTGGAACTTCGCCCAGGCGCGGCGCTCCGCCACATGCGAAAGCCCCAAACGCGCCAAAATGCCCTGCACCCCGTGGTTGCCGACGGTACCCAGCCGCTGCGCAAGAGCATGTGTGGACAGCGCCGGCTCGGCCGCCACCAGACCTAACACCGCGTCCACTGTCGCCTGATCTGCCCCCCGCGGGTGAGCCGCACCGGTCGGGTTTTGGTCCGCGAGTGCAGAAAGCACCACCTCGCCTGCCTCCTGGGCCGTCAGATAGCGGTGTTTCCATTTTTCAAATGTTTTGCGCGACACGTGGAACGCGCGGGTCACGTCCTGTACCGTACTCCCCCCTAACAGCACATCCTCCACCATGCGCTTGCGCACTTCCGGCAAAAATCGAAGCTGTTTGGGGATCTGCACGGTCCGATGGGCCGCCTTGGGCAGCCGGTAGCGCGTCGCAAAGGTAATCCGGTTGGATTTCTTCTGCAATCCGAAGTCTCTCAGGCTCTTCCAGACGCTCCGGACACTTAGCTGCATCCCCAGTTTTGCAAGCTCTTCAGCGATTTTTTTGGGGCCAAAAGACGGGGAGGCTATCACGATGCCCAGAATGGCCTGTTCGGCGCGCTTCCGCTTGTTTTTGGCGCGCTCTCTGCGAAGGTACGGAGACAGCCGAATGGCCTCGTATTTCGGAAGCCACGCGTAGAGGGTTTTTCTGCTTATCCCCAGCTTCCGGCTGGCTTCCGCCTTGGAAATCCGTCCGCGCACCACCCGTTCCAGGAGAGCGCGCGTCTTGGCAGGGAGCAGATTCATACCTATTTTGAGTGTTACCTTTCATGGGTACTGGTGTCAAGAGGAGAAAAAGAGGAGCGTAGAAACGGTCTAATGCAGACCACCCGCAGTCAGAACTGTATACACGTGTTTCCTGAAGCCAAAAGTGTATCCAACTATCCCGATAAACTGCTTGTTTCTGTTTTATAGGATATTTATGCATCCTCAATATTTCTTTCTTCCTCTAGCCCCTCATCCCCGGCTCTACGACTGAGTAATTTTTGTATTCTAGCATATACATTGCTAAATCAATCTCTATACGGAAAATGAACAATTTTGTGCTTTTCCGATCATTTTCAAGGCTGTAAATCTCCCTATCCAATTGTATTACTATAAGGCTAGGTCTCTGCTATAATTTTCCTCACGTTTTTTCATTCTTTTCTACTCCCATCTCCTGCCAAAAATGATCCCTGATAACCCCTACATTCACGCACACAGCCTCCTCTGTTTGAGGCTAATGATCGCTTGGAAAGGAAGTTTCTGGCGTTTCGATCCTGTCATCCCCGACCCGATCGGGGATCCAGTGTTAAAGTATTTCAAAAACTGGATTCCCGCCTTCGCGGGAATGACAAAAAGCAGTTTTGCAACAGACTCTACACGCCTTCGTGCCAGTTTAGCCTCAAATCCATGTTACCGATCATGGGTACTTTTGTCAAGAAAACTGTTTACTTTTCCCAAATCGAGGCCAAAGTTGGGTACCGGAGCAGAAATCTCCCTATAGTATAAACGCGATGAGGCCTATATCATTGAGCCTGTGGGTAGTTGACGCGCGTCAGGCGGCGAAATACCTGCCAGGGGTTGCGAGAGTTCCTGTCCAGTTCAAACCGTCCCGCCGTCTCTTCCCCTTCCGGGCGCGCAGGCCACGCAAACCACAGCGCGATGCCCACGCCCAACAGATAGCCCAACGTAAAAACACCCCACAACAACATATCGTTTGTGCTGAGCAGGAATGGACACTAATGGCAGGGAGGACAGCAAAAAGAGGCAGATCGCGGGAAGAAACCCAACGCAAGAGGCAGTTGTACTGCAAAGAAGGCCAAATGTCAACTGGTGGCTCTGTGGCGCACTTACGCACACAGTGTGGCGCCGAGATTACTCGGCATCCACAGCAGTACGCCTCGCGCGGGTACGCGCATCGGTTACTGCTGTGGACCTGGGGGGAGTCGAACCCCCGACATCCGCATTGCGAATG
>CAYIWI010000014.1:12704-13918 GCA_964367065.1 uncultured Gammaproteobacteria bacterium | reverse complement strand
AGGATAGTAAAGCGGTTTGCCGCCGAAGCCTTCTTTAAACTTCGTAAACCCCTTCCAGTCGGAAAATTTGCGGGGTACGCGTTCGTCCCAGACGCCGACGAAATCAAACCGTTTACACCCTCGTTGTTTGGACAGTTTGAGAGCCTCCCACACAAGAAGCGTAGGGGCAACGAGTTTTTTCCCTTCACGCGTCGCGCCGGCAAGCCAGTAGTAGGCGACGGAGTCGTAGAAAAGAAGCAGAAGGCCGCCTACGACACGGGAAGACGAATGTGCAAGCAATATTGCGGCGCGTTTGGGAGCGAAGATGTTCCAAAGTTTATCGATACCGGATGTTGTGATGAAGCCGAAAAGTCCTGTGGATTTGTTTTTGATGTGTATTAAGTCTTGAATATTTGCAGATCTGCAGATTTGTAAATTGTTTTTCTGTGCCTTGCGCACTGCCCGGCGTTTCGCTTCAGAAAATTTTTGAAAGATTTTTTCTTCCGTTGGTGTCAGATCGATGACAATGGTTTTGGTTGGGAGAAAAGGAGTTCGATTGAGTCGAACATGACGGGATGCCCGTTGGCACCACGAGCGAAACAATGTCTCATCCGTCGTATATTCCGGTTCCACTGCGAGCGTGCGTACGTGATGTTCCCTAAGGACGGGAAGAAGCATTTTGAGATCGGGAAGCACGTGAGACCGTTGGATTTTCGCCAGCCCGCCGATGATGGGGAATCGCCTGACAAACATGTGTACACCGTCAACCGTCACGACCGTCCACTTCAGCGCTTGTATGTATTGACAATACAAAGATGACTGTTGAAGGTTCATAGGTGATTGACGACTTTAACGCGGCCGCGTTAAAGTTGTCAATGCAGGAAGAGTTTTTTGTTGAGCGTTAATACGGCCCAGCGTACCTTATCGGCGATCGCGTAGAGGCGATAGAGGAATGGGTTGATGACCAGATCATAGGAGCCGATAAATTCGACGAGGTCCGGACCAAATCCTTCCTTAAACCGGTGAAAGCCGTACCAGGGATCTTGCGGATCGGGTTCTCCAGATGGAGAAGGTCCCAAAGCGCCCCATAAATCAAATTTCTTAAACCCTTGTTGTTTGGCCCACTTGGCGATTTCCCACAGGAGCAGATTCGGCGCCATAACCTCACGATGTTCGCGCGATGAAGCGCCGTAGGGGTAATAGATCGTATCCTTCCACGCAAAGATAATCCATGC
>CAYIWI010000014.1:0-12604 GCA_964367065.1 uncultured Gammaproteobacteria bacterium | reverse complement strand
GTCTGCCACATCGTTCGATGATATTTCTCGTTATGTGCATAAAATCCCTGCCGATGGGTGGTTTCGGCGGTTAACCGGAGATATTCCTCAAATGCCCGGTCGGAATTATCCTCCTGTACCGTCACGCCATGTTTTTGCGCAACGCGGATGTTGTAGCGGGTTTTGGGGTGCATGGCCTTTAACAACTCTTCTTCCGATTTGGTAAGGTCTAGCACGAATGTATATTTTGTAAATAAGGGGTGGTGGGACGGACGAAGAAATGCTGAATGCTGAATGCTGAATGCTGAATGATTTAGAATATTTGGTTCGAGTTGAATAAAAATGGCTCGTTTTTTTTTGCCAAGTACGGTTAATTCCTTGACCATTTCTTTCGTTGGGACTGATCCTTTGGGGAAATAGCCA
This sequence comes from uncultured Gammaproteobacteria bacterium, assembly GCA_964367065.1. GTDB lineage: Bacteria > Patescibacteriota > Microgenomatia > UBA10105 > UBA927 > JACREP01. The sequence continues at coordinate 12,202 of CAYIWI010000014.1, read as the reverse complement.
ACGGTCCATGGAGTGAGAGGAATCCGGTGGAAGGTCAATTGCCAACCGTTCACCTGCACGACGTCTACGCCCATGCGTTTACGAAACTCTCCCCATGCCCAGGACTGGAGCGGGTGGAGTGCAAGCTCCTCATGGATCGTTCTGTCGGTCTTTTTCATATAATGTATTATCCCTCTTTTTTTGGTGTGTTACAATAGAACCGGACATGAAGCATCAGCGCAGGAGAAAAACAGAACCGCCGGTTTCCTGGCTTCCGGTGGATAGCCGGTTGTTTCTTCCCATTCTGTCATTTAGCCATGTCAAGGGATTGGCGCGAGTGTTTTTGGAGATAGAAATTGTCTTGTCGCTCCTCGTGGTGATCGGGACGCTTACACTCCTTGCTCTTCGGATGGTTTCACAGTAAAAGATCATCTTTCTGAAATCCGAAATCTTGGCCAAGCGACACATTGAGTTCAAGCGCGTCCTGGGGGATATCGCTGATGAAGCGGGAGACCAAATTCTGGGTCCGGGTGCCGAAGAACAGCCGGCGGTTCGCGTAGGTCATGTAGAGTTTTTCTTTGGCCCGTGTGATGCCCACGTAGCAAAGCCTGCGTTCTTCTTCCAGTTCTTCCCGATCCATGAGGCTGCGGCTGTGCGGAAATAACCCCTCTTCCATGCCTACGATGAAAACTACCGGAAACTCAAGCCCTTTGGCTGCGTGCAACGTCATAAGTGTAACCGCTCGCTGCCGCTCGGGATAAACTTCTCGTTTGGGTTTTTTTACTTTCTCTTCCGAGAGTGCGATGGTCTCCAAAAAATCGCGTAACACCGGAAATTCCATGGCGACGGAGCGCAGCTCTTTAATATTTTCCAGGCGGGATGCTTCCTCTTCAACATTTGCATTGTAGAGTTCTACGTATTGAGTGGCGTCGAGGACCTGGTCCAACAATTCCAGGGTGGTCAGCTCAATGAGTTTTTTGTCTTTGTTTGCAGTGTCGGCAAAGTCCAAAAATTTTTTGAGTCGTCCTTTCCCAAGTTTTTCGATGCGACGGTACGACACGGTATCCTTGGGATTTGCAAGGAGTCGGACGTATGCCAGCACATCTTTAATTTCCTTCCGTTCATAAAATCGGGTGCCGCCAACGAGTATGTAGGGGATGCCGGCATGGAGAAACGCTTCTTCCAAAACGCGCGACTGCGCATTGGTACGGTAAAGCACCGCAAAATCCGTAAACGGCCGCCCGGACTGGAGAATAGTTTGGGCTAAAAATAACGCCTCGTCATGCTCGTTGCGCGCTTCATACAGGGTGATTTTTTCTCCAGCAGTTTTTTTTGTCCAGAGTTTGAGGATCGGATGGGAATGGTTTTTGGAGATGACGCCAAACGCCGCGTCAAGTATAATCTGGGTGGACCGGTAATTTTGTTCCAGGTTAAATACGCGCACACCCGGGAAATCGCGGGTGAAGTTGACGATGTTGCGGAAATCCGCGCCGCGCCAGCGGTAAATGCTTTGGGACGCGTCTCCCACCACGCAAATGTTGTGCCATCGGCCGGCAAGTTGTTTAGCGAGTGTATACTGGGCTTTATTTGTATCCTGGTATTCGTCGATCAGGACATAGCGGTACTGCTCCTGATACCGTCCCAGAACTTCCGGCATCTTCGCAAACAGGTTAACCGTTGCCATCAGCAAATCATCAAAATCGAGCGCTTCGTTATCTTTGAGCGTCTTTTGATATGCCAAATAGACGCGTGCGACTGTTTCCTGAAAATAACCGCGGGCATACTGCGGATACTCGACGGCCGAGATGAGTTCGTTTTTTGCTTCGGAGATTGTGTGGAGGACACTTCCCGGTTTAAAGTTTTTCGCAGAAATATCCAGTTGTTTCATGATCTCTTTGACCGCATCCAGTTGGTCCTCCTCGTCATAAATGAGAAATCCGGGCGGAATGCCCGCGTGCTTGCCCTCGCGCCGGAGCACTTTGGCGCAAAATGAGTGGAAGGTGCCGGCATACGGAATGCTAAATGCTGAATGATGAATGATGAATGGTTGAAGAAGTTTACTGATCCGTTCTTTCATTTCATTGGCTGCTTTGTTGGTGAAGGTGACCATGAGAATCTGGTCTGCCGGTACCTGTTTTTCCGCTATCAGGTACGCGACGCGGTAGGTCAACACCCGCGTTTTGCCGCTGCCGGCTCCGGCCAATATAAGCACCGGCCCATCGGTATGGGTAACCGCCGCTTGTTGCTGGGGATTTAAGTCGTTGAGGAGGGCAGATGTCATAGACTATAATAGTAGCACATGAAACCGCTGTTGATTGCCGGGAATTGGAAGAGTAACAAAGGAATTGCCGAAGCACAGGATTGGCTTCGGCAATTCAATGCCAAATGCCAAATGCCAAATGCTAAATGGGAAAACGCGAGTGTAGTCCTGTGCGTGCCGTTTACTCTTCTTTATCCCCTCAAGCAAGAGATTTCTCGATTAAGACTCCCTGTTCAGCTTGGCGCGCAGGATGTTTCGCCGTTTGGCGAGGGGGCCTTTACCGGAGAGATCAACGCAAGGCAAATTAAGGAATCTGCCGATTGGGTGATTATTGGGCACTCGGAACGCAGGAAGTATTTTAGTGAAACAGATGAACTCCTTAAGTACAAAGTGGATCAGGCTAAAACGGCGGGGCTCAAGATTATCTATTGTGTGCCGGATGATCAGACACCCATACCCGCCGGAGTGGATGTGGCAGCCTATGAGCCGGTATGGGCTATCGGCACGGGAAGAGCGGACACGCCGGAAAACGCAGGCACCGTGATTGCCTCTCTTAAGCAAAAATTCAGCGTTCCTGCGGTACTCTATGGCGGCAGTGTGACACCGGACAACGTGGGATCGTTTGTTGCCCATCCGGCAATTGATGGCGTATTGCCCGGGGGAGCAAGTTTGGGCGCAGACACATTTTTTTCCCTTATTGCTGCAGCCCAATCGGCATCGTAATTATGGATCTCTATGGGTTAAAAATAAAAAAATTCACCACAGTGATCGTGGTTGTCTTGATGGCGGTTTTGGCGGCGAAAATAACGGTTTCAAGCATGCGGTTTATGAAGCAAACCGGTGTCACCCCCGGGTTTGCCCTCCGATTGTTGTTTAATACCGGCGCGCCGCTGCGGCTACTCGACGGCAGGACCAATATCCTCCTGTTGGGGATTAGCGGAGGGCAACATGCGGGTGCGGATCTGACGGACACGATGCTCGTGCTGTCTTTAGATTTGCGGGCACATACCATGGTCATGATTTCCGTACCACGCGATATATGGTCGGACACGCTCAAAGATAAAGTGAATAGCGCCTATCATTACGGAGAGGAAAAAAAGAAAGGCGGTGGGTTTATCCTTGCAAAAACCGTGGTGGAAGATATCATCGGAGTCCCCATACACTACGTGTTCATGATTGATTTTTCCGGCTTTCAGGATATTATCGATTTGGTCGGCGGGATCGACGTGAATGTTCCCGCCTCGTTTACCGATCCCCAATTTCCCATCGAGGGCCGTGAAAACGATCTCTGTGACGGAGATCCGACATTCGCGTGCCGGTATGAGCCGCTTCATTTCGACCAGGGGCTGCAACGGATGAACGGCAGCCGTGCGCTTGCCTACGTCAGGAGCCGCCACGCAGAAGGAGATGAAGGGAGCGATTTTGCCAGAAGCAGAAGACAGCAGGATGTGCTTTTGGCGCTCAAAGCAAAACTCATGAGCCCCACGGTATGGATTACCCAACAACCGTTTGCCATCTATCGCGCATTGGGCGATGCCACAGACACAGACATGAGCATTGGAGAATTGGCAACCGTCGGGAAACTACTGCTCCGTACGCCCGAGGATCGCATAAAGAAAATTACCATTGAGCCGCTCTTGGAAAGCCCAGCACTCTGGATGTACGGGAAGTATGTGCTCGTGCCGAAAGAAAGCTTCGAATCAATTCACGCCTTCGTGAAGGAACAACTTCAATAATCTAGAACATATAACAAAACCTATTGTTCGAGCTTGTCGAGAACTTCTCGACTCGTGATCATTCGATCACTCGCTCGAAGAATAAGAGGTTTTGATACAGCTTCTACAAGATTTATAGATCTTGGAGTTAGAGCGCTAAACCCAGAAGAATCAGGAGCGCGCCGATGCCGATGGTAGCCCCAAGAACACCAGGGATTCCGGCAACCGGCACTTTCGGCGTGGGCGGAGTGGTGGGTGTAGGCGTCGGGCCGCCAGGTAGCGGAGGCGGCGTTGGGGTGGCGGTAGGTCCGGGTCCGGGAGTTGAAGTAGGCGTGGGCGTAGCCGTGGGACCGGGCGTGGGCGTGGCTGTGGGTCCCGGCGTTGGCGTTGGGGTTGCGGTCGGGACGGCAAGGGTAAAGGAGAGCGTACACGCAGGCTCGGCGGCTTTGGGCGTCACCTGGGGGACCGTGGGCGCCACAGGCTTGGTCGTCGTGAGTTTCTGGCTCGTCAGGAAGACAACGGCTGCAAGTCCTACGGTGAATAGGAGAATGAACATCATGCGCCAGTATTGTTTCAGAAATTTCATATTATATTACTTCCATACGCCGTTTTGAAATACTTCTGCTTCTATGGTTATCGAATTATTCGGGACGCCGCCGGGAATGGTAAAGGGAAATGTAAATTCGCCGTTCGCATTGGTGCCGGTGCTTTCTTCAAAGGTAGGCGGCGCGCCGTTGACGCGGAATCGGCCCTTGGTTGCATTATCTCCTTTTACGGCAAGGACTACCGCGTCTTCGGCTTTGAGTGTCGCATAATCCGTAACCTTTGCCCCGTCTTTGTAAATACTAATTGCCCGGCACTGGAGCACCTGCGGCGGGGTTGTCGGGGTCGGTTCACCGCCTCCTCCTCCACAGGAATTTGTGCCGTTGGTGCATTGGGTGCCGGGTTTTACTCCGCAGTAATTGCCGTTATCATCTAGGTAATCTACTTGTCCGCAGCCGCTGGCTGCTGCCTGACTACAAGGGACTTTTTTGGCAAAGGTTCTGCATTCCGGAAGGCTTCCCCCATAAAAACTGCAGCCGCCGGGACACTCGTAGATAGCACAGTTTTCAGCAATTGTTGTACTGGGACACTGGCCGCCTGAGGAGGGGGTTCTCGTTGGGATGGGAGTAGAAATGATGCCTCCCCCTGTTCCTTGGCATTTATAACACCAGAAAAAACCAAGAGACGGACTTTGGGGATTGAAACTTCCACCTTGATTTATTAAACCAACACACGAGTTAACATTACATCTGTCTCGACAATCTTCTTCTGCCACGTCGCGGGATGGGGAATCATGACGCAATTCACCGGCCAAGCAGCCATTTGCTCTGGGATTGGGCGTGGTTGCCGAAGTCGGCGTAGGTGTTGGAACGCACTGTTGTGGTTTTGGGGTACAATTGCAGATATCCCCATCTGGAGCATACCGGTTACTGTTGGGACATTTTGCCCCCCGGACGCCACAAATTCCGTCGACTACTTCCAAGCCACTACAGCATCGATTATTTACCGGAGCCTGACCCTGTGATCCGCACGAAGTGGAGGTGGGAGTAGGTGCCCGCGTGGGAGTAGGAGAGGGACGAGTTGTTGAAGTGGGTGCGGCAATTTCCCTGCAGCACTTACGGCCACTCGGTCGATACTGCCAGGACCCCGTACAGCCGCTACAATTGTTTCCCGTATCGCTGCATTCTAAGGCCGAAATGCACGTTTCCGCCGCGCGGCTACGCTGTTCGGTGAGTTGGTTCTGCTGCTGGGAAACGAAGAAGACGCCCATCGGGAGGGCAAAGAGGAGAAGGAGGATGGCGGCAATCATGGCTCCGCGGCCGGCGCCTTTCTTTTTTGGTTTAAGCGGTGGTGCAGGAGGAACGGGCGGAGTTTCAGCAGGAGGGATCGGTTCTGGCGAAGGTGGTTCAGGAGCGGGGGGCTCGGCTGCAGCGGGTGCGGAGACAGTGCCCGTCTCATGAATGAGCTTGTCAACGAAAGCAGATTCTTCCGGTGTTGGCTCTGACGCCACCGGCTCGGGCGGTTTGGCTGGCTCGGGGGCCGGCATCGGAGGAGTAGCCGGTGGAGGAGCAGGTGCAGGATCTGGTGGGGGTGGCGGCGTGGGTGGAGTTGGATCAGCGGGCGGCGGAGCGCTGCCTGCGGCAGATGGAGGAGTCAGCTTATTTGCCGCATCGTTGATTTGTTTTTGGGCAGCGTCCAGAATATCGGGCATAGGAGATAACAAATTAACAAATTAACAAATTAACAATTGACACGCGTAATATCATAAAAAACCCATCAAAATGTGGTACTACTTCCACAGTAGTGGAAAATGCTGTGGTAAGTCAAGAACGAGTGCTACAAGACCAACGCGACAGCACCTCCGGTCAGAAGCAGTGCACCGAGTATCAACAAGAGGAGGGTGGGGATGGGAGATCCGCTGATAGGAACCTCCTGGCCGGCCATGGTGGAAGTAGGCGCTGGGGTAAATGTGGGCGCAAGAGTGGCAGACGGTGTGGCGCTGCCCAACACTTGGGTGCCGCTTTTGAGAATTTCAAACGTATGCGTGATGGCCATGGGTTTCCCTTCCGCATTTTGCGTGGTGACGGTCACGCTCTGCTTGCCGGCAGAAAGAGGGGAAGGGGGCGTATAGCGCCAGACGCCATCGGTCCCCACCGTGGTCGTGCCGGTGGTCGGATTGGTAATGCCGACCGTGACCGTAACGGTTTTTCCCGGGACGCCGGTTCCCTGGACCAGCGGCAGCGTGGTGGGAAGCGAAGCGCCCTGGGCCGGCGCCGCGAGCGTGACCGTGTAGGTATTGGGTTGGGGTGCGGTTTGACTACCCAGGACTGTAGGAGTTTGGGAAAACGTGTCGGCCAGGGGAGCGGCTCCGGTGGCGCCGCTGTCGGCCTGAACTTTGCGAAAATCATACGTTTTGCCGATGATCATGGTGGGCACCGGTGCATCATTGAGTGTGTCGGTGACAGCGGCGGTCTGCTCTCCGTTAAAAACGACGGTAATGTTTTCCGTCATTCGTTCGGTGAGGGCGAGATACCGGGAGAGGTCTTGGGTACGGACAAGATTGAGCGGTACCATCCACGATCCCGAAGGTTTGACCAAGGTAGAAAGCGTTTGGCTTCCTTCGAGCGTGAGATAGACGAGTGCGCCGTCTGCCGGCGCGCCGGTTGCGGTGGTCACCATGCCGTATGCAGGCTCCAACCCGGCAGTAACCGGAGCCACGGTCGGCGCGGTGCGGCCCGGGTACGGCTTTCCGGCATCACGCATGGGTTTTCCTGCCGAAAGGATGGTGACGCCATAGGAGGTATCGGGCGCCAGATTTCGCACGGTGACACTATGCGTCGTATATTTTTTTACTGACCGTGCATCGGTATCGCGTTCATCAAAGATTACCCGTTTTTTGTCATTGGCACTTTGCGCTTCCACGGCTCCGGTGGCAGGAAATTGGGTCGTCCATGTGACATTGAAGGAACTATCAGTGACGTTGGCAATCGTTACGTTGGTTGGTGTAACAGAGCCTGAGGCCGTTGTGGGCTGTCGGAATAACCGTTCGGCGACGGCTATGCCTCCTACGAGAAAGACGAGCAGGAGGATGCCGGCGACCATGGGAATTTTTTTTGGGAATTGCATGTTAATATGAAATCCTGCGTTCTATGGTGTCAAGTATATCAGTATCGATTTTAGGAGAAAATGGGGTAACGATTTGCCGGACGACTGCAGAAACCGTCGTGGTTTTTGCGGTTTTCACCAGCTCAAAGAAAATCCACAGTCCTACCGTCAGGAAAGTAAACAGAGACAAAAGTAACACGTCACGGTCGGTATCCTTGCCCATATTATTGTACCAGGTAGTACGCTTTTAATTTTAGCGTAAGTTGCAACCCGGTGTTTTTTGTCGGTGAACTTTCTTTGGATGGAAGAATAGAAATAGCATCAACGGTGATGGCGCGCCGGATGGACAGCAGTCCGTTCATAAATGACCGTATACCGTCAAACGATCCATTCAGGGTTACGCTGAGCGGAAAATCACCCAGCGTTCCGGCCGCGGGCGCTGATTTAGTTGGGGCTGCGGCAGCGGATTGACTGGCATCTTTCCCCAGGAGCGGTACGGTGGGCACCTGAACAGCGGAGAGCGACGCCTGGGCGTTGTCCGCTAGCGCCCGCAGTTGAGAAACAACGGCGAGAACGTCGGGAGATGAAGGGAGGGCGCTATCAATGAGTCCAAGTTTAGGTTCGATGGTTTGATGCGCAGACTGTGCCTCAACGAGTGCGGATATTTTATCCTCCATCTGAAGACTGATGACTTGATCATCGGCAATCTCCCGGCGCAGGAACAGTATGGTTTGGACGGTGGGTTTGATCGCGTACCACCCAAAGAGTGAAACCGCGAGGAACGAAAACACGGTCGTTGAGTACACGCGGTTTTTGGGCTTGTCCACCCTTTCGGTCAAGTCTTGGTAATAATGTTTATACCGTTGGTACTCGGTTTTGTAATTAAATGGCATATTATTTTCCTTTCGGTTTGGTGATGGCGGTTTTGGCAGAAAGTTTAAACCGAATGCCCTCGAGCGCTTCCTTTGTCACATCGCCCAAGTCCACCGCCGTGAGTGTTTTGTCTGATTGAAGCCGGGATAAAAAGAGTGAAAATCCCTGGGTGCTTCCGGCAGAGGCTGAAACAGACAGTTTATCCCCCGCCAGTTCAAAGGAATCCAGCACGGTATCCGGCGGAAGATACGACTGGATGCGGGAAAAAAGATCCCACGGTTTTCCCTGCTCGGCATAGAGGTCTTTTATTTTTGCCAGTTGAAATTGGAGACTGCGGATATCGGATTCAAACGATTGGTTTGCCTGGATGATTGCGCGTTTTTGTGCAATTTCCTCCTTAAGATCGGTGAGTTTTCGGTCCAAGCTGAACCGGGAGATGAATGCAAGCAACACGACAATTTCCGTTCCGATCATGATGTAGCGGCCATAGGTAATAGCCCAGGTAAAGATGCGACCGTACGGACTACGGCTTACGTCACTGTCCAGGAGGTTGATGCGGACGGGCGTGGCAGGCATACCTTCAGTATAGAATGCCAAATGCTAAATGCCAAATGCCAAATAAACGGGATATTATTTTTTGAGAAGTCGTGAGAGGCGGGATTTGAGCCGCGCGGCGCGGTTTTTATGGATGACGTGGTGTTTTGCGGCCTTATCCAGGGCGCCAAATACAGCCGAAAGGGTTTTTGCCGTGGGAGTCGTACGGGTTTTTTTGATGAGCTGCCGCAGTGTACGGCGCACCATAGCTGTTTGAACCGTTCGCTTTCGGTCGTGTCGCAACTTTTTCCCCGCTTGTTTAATAATAGGCATGGGGAAAAGTATAGCATATAATAGGGTGACATGGAAAGGCTCTGGACCATACTCACCAAGAAGCAGACATCGATCCGGTCCGCGGCGTTTGTTCTTATGTCTATGGTGTTTGCGTCCCGCGTACTGGGACTGGTGCGGGACAGGCTCCTTTCTGCGCGGTTTTCTCCGGATGAATTGGGCGTCTACTTCGCCGCATTTCGGGTGCCCAATTTGCTGTTTGAATTATTGGTGATGGGGGCGCTTACCAGCGCATTTATTCCGGTGTTTACAAAATATGTCTCGCAGGATAAAGAAGAAGAGGCGCGCCAGATGGCTTCAACGCTTATCAACATCAGTCTGTTGATCCTTGCCGTTGCCGCCATTCCGCTGTTTATCTGGACGCGGCAGATCTCGCAGTTTCTCGCTCCGGGATTTTCTGGCGGGCAGATTGAACAGATGATTGCCTTTACCCGTCTTATGATGGTGCTTCAGGTGGCGCCTTTATTGGTCGGCAATTTCTTTACCGGGATTCTCCAATCCTACAGTTTGTTTCTTGTGCCGGCGTTGGCGCCGGTGGTGTATAACGTGGGTATCATTTTGGGGATCGTCGGTTTAAGCGGGTGGATCGGACTATACGCGCCGGTAGTCGGTATAGGCTTAGGAGCCCTGTTGTTTCTTGCCATTCAGGTGCCGTTGGTGGTGCGCGTCGGATACCGGCACGAGCTGGTTGCCAACCCCCGCCAGCGGGGTGTGCGGGAAGTAGCCCGGCTCATCGGCCCCCGGACCTTAGGACTTGCGGTGTCGCAGGTGGATACGACGGTGGACCTGATGCTGGCAAGCCTGTTGGGCGCACGGATGGTGACGGTTTTTAACTTTGCCCAGCATCTGCAGCAGCTGCCGGTGGGGTTATTCGGGGCTACAGTTGCCCAGGCAGCGTTGCCGACGCTGTCCATCGCTTCCGGCAAAGAGGATCTGAACGAGTTTAAGGCATCGGTTGTTTCCGCCGTGCACCAGATTTTATTCTTTGTCCTGCCGGTATCAGCGATGTTTGTGGTGCTTCGCATCCCGATGGTTCGGTTGGTGTTCGGTGCGTCGCAGTTTGACTGGAAAGCCACGGTTGCCACCGGTATGACGCTGTCGGCATTTAGCATTTCCCTGTTTGCCCAGTCGCTTACTCACGTGTTTGCGCGCGGATTTTATGCACTGTACGACACCAAAACGCCGGTTGCGGTGGGGATCGTTGCAATTGCCGTCAACACCGTGTTGAGTATCCTTTTTATCCGCAGTTGGGGGATGCCCGTCTGGTCACTGGGGCTTTCCACGTCGATTGCCAGTATCCTGAACGCCGGGATTCTGCTTTTATTATTAGACCGGCGGGTAAAAGCATTCGACAGAAAAGAACTGATCGTGCCGTCGCTCAATATGCTCATTGCGGCACTCATTGCGGGGGTCGTCATTTTCGTGCCGCTTAAACTGTTGGATCAGCTGGTATTTGATACGACGCGGACGTTCGGACTTTTGCTTCTGACCGGCACCAGCGGATTTTTGGGGCTTATTACCTACCTTTTTGTCGCGTGGGTGTTGGGGGTTTCCGAAGTGTACTCCTTCATCCGGCTCCTCAAGCGTGTGCGCCGCGCCCGTGAAGTCCTGTTAACCCCCGCTTCCGAAGTGGTCAACGGCGGAGTGCAGGACAAGTTGTCGTAATCAGTTGGAGAGGATTTGATCAACTTTTACACGATTTTAATACCTGTATTTTTTATTTCAAACACGAGCGGATCAAAAGGATCGGAAAAGTCGACAACTCCAAGCGGGACTGCTTCTATCCGATCGTCTACTCTTCTAGCAATCTGCTTTAACTTGACCATCTCATCAATTAAATCTGTTCCTAAATCAGGGGAAACCACACATACGTCTATATCGCTATCTTTGCTTGCAGTCCGTTTTGCGTGAGACCCGTATAAATAGGCATCCACGACATTTATACCGGAACTTTTTATTTCTCCAATAAATTTTTTTCCGATGGATACAGCATCGTTCATTTGTATACCTCCAGATATTTGGATTATATCTTACATTACTCCAAAAATCTAAACGTGGAGAGGATTTGATCGTATGTTTTCTGGAATTTCTGATCATGCAAAGAAATAAGTAAGAGTTTGTTGTCTAGCTGAATCAACGTGGTCATATAAAACTGACCTCCGAGCATGCCAGGCGCAGTTATGCCGGATAACTGAACAGCCTTCTTGCCATCAATAGTTAGGTTTTTGACAGTGATGGAACTTTGATCAAAGAGGTAGCTGATTCTTTTAATTCCTTCCTCGATTGTTTTTTCTTGGAAATACTTTTGATTTGTTACTGTGTTTTGAGCTTCATTAAGAGAGATTAGAATCGGTGTTAAAAATTCGGTCGCCGTTGGAATTTCGAAGGGATGATCGTCAAGAAAAACATTGAGTTGCCATCCAATGAGCTGTTTGGCGTCCCATGTTTGGGGATATTTAAATTCGACACCGCTTTCTGTATTTGTATATGTTTTCCAATTTGCAGTGAGGTCGGGGGCGGGGGAAGGGGAAGTTGTTATGACGGGTGTGGGGGTGGGATTAGGAGTTGATAGATAGTTGTTGAGTGTAAACCCGACGCCGAGGCCGAGGGTCAAGAAAAGTATTGCCACCACGAGGAGTTTCGGTACATACGATGCATGCGGAGGTGTGGAAATTGGAGGTGGAGAAGAGGAAGGAACGAGTGGAATTGAAGGATCTGTGATGGGCAATGATTGATCCATAGATATGATTATACTCTGATGTCCATCACTATTTCGTCAGCTCGAGAATTGCGACGCTTTGGGCTGGCATGAAGATTTGTTTGGACAGGGAAATTTCGGTAA
>CAYIWI010000013.1:11586-16950 GCA_964367065.1 uncultured Gammaproteobacteria bacterium | reverse complement strand
TTCCGGGCGTAATTGCGGGCAACGTATTAATCTCTAAAAGATGTGGTTTCCCGTTAGCGTCCAACCGCAGGTCAATCCGAGCAATGTCCCGACAATTCAATACCTGATAGGCTTTCTTGCATAGTTGTTCAATAAGCCTCCGTAAGCTTAGGGTTAGTTTAGCCGGACAAATGTAGGCATCGGATGGATTCGGCAATGTATCCTCAAATAGCCACTTTGCTTCATACGACGCAAACTTTTGCAAATGCTTGGGGAAAATATCGTAGTTCTGTTCAACTATAGGAAGCACATACACCCCTTTGCCGACTCCTACATTTCCCATCACTGCCACAGTGAATTCTCTTCCCGGCAGAAATTCTTCAACCAAGACTCCATTACCGCAAAGATCCCGCGTATCCCGAATTTTTTTCAGGAGTTTCTGCGGTTCGTAGATCAAATTATCATTAAATAATCCTTTACTGGATCCTTCGCTGTTGGGCTTAACGATAACGGGAAACCGTAATCCCTCCACATATGGTTTTTCTTTGTATCCTATTTCGACAAACTTAGGCGTCGGAAGTCCGTGATGCTGCCAGATTTTTTTTGTTAAGGACTTATCCAGCGTCACCGCTTGTGTAAGCGCTCCCGAGTGCGTATAGGGAATACCCAACATCTCAAGCATGGCAGGGATTTGCGCTTCTCGCATTTCCCCCCGAAGTCCCTCTGCGATATTAAACACAAGATCAATCTTTCCCTGTCGCTTCTTCAGTTGCTCATACGCACTCTCATCAGCTTCGATATCGATACACTCATGCCCATTGGCAACAATCGCATTATGAATTGCGGTAATGGTTTTTGGTTCATCGTATTCCGCTTCTTCCTGCGCGTGGGCGTCGAGACTGGATTTGGTATGTCGAACATTAAATACAAATACTATCCGCATGATTATAGTCTCGCCCGTTGGGAAACTTCTGCTTCTACCAGTTCGCGGGATCTGCCATACTTCAGGCGCGACAACTGCACAATGGCTTTGGCAATATTGGGGTTGCGCACTGCTTTAATTTTATTCATATCTTTGGTCAAGTCCATACTGAACGGTTTGACCGGCTCGTTGTGCACGATGGTTTTGATGTAGGCATTGTATTTGTCGATGTTGATGAGATCCGGCTCGTTAAAGGTCGGCTGAAACTCGTGTTGCAGGTAATTAGCGTCCGTCACTCCCACGCGAAATGCTACGAGTGTTCCGACGTTGCCGAATACCGCATTTTTCACCTCTTCCTCCATCTGCCCGATAAACTGATTGGCGACAATCAGATCCAGTCTGTATTTACGGGCTTCGGATAATATTTGCGCAAAATCCGGCGTTGCGAAGTTTTGAAACTCGTCCACATAGAGATAAAAGTCGCGCCGCTGCTCTTCCGGAATTTCCTGCCGGCTCATGGCGGAGATCAGGATCCGAGGGACTAAGATAAGACCAAGAAAGTTACTATTTTCCTCGCCGATTTTCCCTTTTGACAAATTCACTAATAAAATCTTCCCCTCATCCATCACTTTGCGGAAGTCAAAACTCGACTGCGACTGACCGATGATGTTGCGCATGAGTTTATTGGTGACGAACCGGCCGAACTTGGAAACGATATAATCCAAAACTTCTGATTTATGGAAATCTGCGGTTTGGGCAATCTGGTCCGTCCAGTATCGCCGGATGATGGGGTCAGTCACTTTAGGCAACAGTTCCTGCACAAAACTGCTGTCCGTTAACACGCGCACGACCTCGACAAACGTGTTGCCCGGCTCGCTCATCACCGTAAGCATGGCATTGCGGATGGCATGTTCAAACCGCGGGCCGATGATGCCCGTTTTCATGGGATCGTAGAGTTTATACATAAGTCCGACGATGGAGGTGACGACGAAATGCTTCTGCTCTTCTGTTTTTGCCTCCAGCATGTTGAGCCCCATCGGCCGCTCGGTATCGGACGGGTCAAAGTAAATGACGTCCTCTGCACGCTCGGGCGGGACACGCGAAAGTACGCCGTCGATCAAATCTCCGTGCGGGTCGATAACCGCCACACCTTTCCCTCCTTGGATATCCTGCATGATCATTTCTTCCAGAAGCTGGGATTTGCCCGTGCCGGTTTTCCCGATCACATAGACGTGACGTCTCCGGTCATCTTCCCCCAAGTAAATTGGCCGCTCTACCCCGCGGTATTTAGACACCCCCAAAAAGAGTCCGGTCGTGGGGATCTGGGCGGGCGCGGGCGCTCGCTTGGCGTTGAGCCAAAAAATGTGGGCGGTTTCCACAGATTTGTTGGGCAGATGAAAAAGAGAAGCAAGTTCATCGCTATTGAATACGCTGTACTGTTTGAAAAACGGGAGGTTGATGATCGGGAAATAACGGTAGATAAAATCAATCATGAACAGTTTTTTTATGGGGTACCGCACTTTCATAAAATGATTATGATCCGAAGAAAACTGTCCGAAGCTGGCAATCAGATTGTCCAGGTGCATGGTCGCAACTTCTTGCGTCGGAGAAGACACGACCAAACGAACCACCGCGTTAAATCCCGGCTTACTCACTTTTTGTTCAATAGCTTCGATGGTCTTGGGGTCCACCCGGAAACTTGCTTTCTCCGGATTGGCTTCATCTTTTTTTACTTTGGAAATATACGAGCGGCCTACCTTGCTCCACGCCCCGCCGGTGGGCTGTAGCAATATCTGAATTGCCGCACCTTCTCCTGCTCCCATTTTGGCAAGAACAGAGGTGATCAACGACAGAGGATCGGTAGGCAAATCGCGATATATCCGAAGGGGAAAATAGTGGGCGTTGGCAAGGGTGAGTGCGGCAAACGCAACCTTGCCGTTTTCGGAAAAAACAGAGTATTCGTCAACTTCTTTTATGTCTGCTCCGGGGTACGCGCCATGCACCTGTTTTTCCACCAGATCCACCAGCTTACGCGGCACACTGAGATAGAAGCGGATGTCCTCCTGCCTGGCGACGATTTCAAACGACAGATGTTCCTGCGGCGTAAGAAACGACCAAAACCCGCCATGGTAAATACCATGAAGGCTTGCAAACAATTGCTCGGCCGCATCAATTTTAATTTCATTATCACGGGGTACCGCGACCTGAAGGAGCGCATACTCCAACGAGTGTTCTTCGCGTTTCCGATATTTCCAGAAAAGAAATAGGAGGTACCCCAAAAACGCGAACCCACCCAAAAAAATAGCCATGAACAGCAGGCTTACCCCAAATACTTCCAATCGATAGATGAGATCGAGAAATTGTTCCGGCATACCTAAGTAAATGACAAATCTACTTATTAATCCTCATGACCTTTCCGTGTATATACTTCAGTCCCATATGCAGCTGTTTAAGCCGCCTGACACACCACTCTGCAAGCCAGCGTATGGAGCTGGCAATGCTTTGATGGAGTCCTGCCGCAATCTGGTCATCGGTGAGCGGCAAGGCAACCGCGGGTGCCGGTTGTGCCGGAACGTTTGCTCCGGTCGGTTTGACTCCTAATTGTGCAACCGGCTGCGGAATGGACACCGTGGTCGGACGCACGTTAACCCCTGCGGATGCAACTTCTTTTGGGAGTTCGACCTCTCCTCCGGCAACGTCCCGAAGCCCCGGCTCACCTAATCCGACTCCTCCCTCAATCTCCTTGCTTATTGAAGATTGCCCGCTTGCCGGCGAGGAAGGGGTTATTGGCTTATCGGGCAGATCACTCATACTTTTCATTCTATCACGATACAAATGCAAATATTACTCCCCCACGCGGAATGTAAGGGGTTTGTAGTTTCTTTTTTGTTTTTGTCTTCCTTATCACCGGTTGCTTACCCTGTCTCGCGGAGCGAGATCCTGCTCCGCAGGATTCCCGTATCATGGCTAGATGCCATATAATGGCAAGAAGAATCCAAGGTGCGGGTTCCCGCTGAACCAACCCTTCCGGCATACGTTCCTTCAATTTTTCTACAATACTGACCTGTTTGGTTTCTCCCATAAAGAATGTTTTGAGCGAGCGGAGCGATCGATAATACCCATTGAGCTTCAATAAAACCCACACGGTAAGTGCAAAGGAAGCATGTTCCACGTGCTCGTGCTCGATGTTCTCTAAATAAGCGTCTTCTTTGACCGGCGCAGAATGAATTCTGCTATTACGATTTGTAGTAGCGAAATTCATTCTGCGCATTTTGAGCACTGTCTCCCACAACTCGCTCATCTTTATAAGCGTCACTTCTCCTTCGTGCTCAATAGTTTCAGTTGCTTTTTCCACCGGCTCGAGATCAATGCGATAAATAAGTTCCTTGACCCAAGTCAAAACGGTCATATCAATATGCTCAATATTTAAAACTGTTACTGTTTCTTGTGTACTTTCTACCGGAGGAATTTCCTTATCATCAGATGTAATAAAGGCGATGACGGCTTCCCGCTCTTTTTCTGTCAATGGAACTACTCGATCTTCTTCTCCAATTTCTTGGGTGTCTTCAACAAGTATCTTTTCCGGATGCGCAAGGATATCAAGGACGAATATCGCAGCCGGTATCGCGACTCCCTCCGTTTCAGGATCCACGGCAAACGCAATTACCTCTTGCGCGCCCCTCATTTCTTCCCATATTTTTTGCAATGCTTCCGGGGATTCTTGTGATTGCCAATTAAATATCTCGCTCTCTCTTTCTTCATGAGACTCTATTTTTTTAATCCCTTCTTCTCTCTGTTCTCTTTCTTCAAAAATTCCTAAAAGCCGTTGCAAAAATGGAGGCAAAACAATCAGCTTTTTTTGCACTTCTTGGTCGGCATACAATCGAAAAGAAGTGGTTAACAATTTGAATTCTTGTTGCAAACTTCTCCGTACATATTCAGCTGTACGAATTGTGTCCCCGACAATATCATTAGACATCCTCGCTCTTTCTTCAGCAATAGTATCGTGCACAGAACGGTCCCCACTATGGTCTTCCCTGGAGACATGCACTGGTTCGCCAACAGGCTCGTAATCTGCTTCTGCACGATAAGGTTCGCCAATAGAAACATCTGTTACGTCGTAAGGTGTAACGCTTCTTTGCGTTTCTTCACGTGCGAGGGGTTTATCGGTAAAGATAAAAACTCCGTCAACCGGATGGACCTCTGCTACTTCTGACAATCTTTTCTGCATCACTTCTCGTGCCTCTTCTAGAGTAAAAAATTTACCATCCTGCGCGATGTTTTCTATAATCATCTGGCCCCTTTGCTCTTTTTCATCCCATACCATAGTGATTTGATCCCGTATCGCCTCATTCCCGTTGGTGTCTTTGTTGTGGCTTACATGGGATACTCTTTTTGCGCCATTCACCAACGCTTTCTCCATAAGAGTCATCGTTTCGTGTTCAAGGGAATCATATTCATGA
>CAYIWI010000013.1:0-11486 GCA_964367065.1 uncultured Gammaproteobacteria bacterium | reverse complement strand
TGTCGCATCTCCCCTCACTCGAAGGATACGCGCGTATCAAAAGCCTTCGACCGGACTATCACCGTTGCGGTACAGTTCCCGAGTTTCACGGGATTCGGAGCTTTTGACTAATTATATTTCAATTTTCTGTCGGGGAAGACCGGACCATGTGGTTTCCTCAACATTGGCTTGTTTATTTATAAGCCGTGCGAGCATAAAAAACAAGTCCGACAATCGGTTGAGGTATGCAATAAAAACATTGAGTATTTTCTCATCCAGGTCATGCTCGTGCATTTTGAGTGCCACCATCTGCCGCTCAACTCTTCGACAAATACTTCGGGTGATATGCGCATGAGACGCAAGATCATCTCCGCCGGGCAAAATGAAACTGGTCAACTTCGGAAGATCTTTCTCCATCGCATCAATGCGCGCTTCGATTTCAGGAATACGCTCAGCAATGCCCGCCACGTCCGTTTTCCACCCGGCAAGCCGACTGCCGACGGTAAACAAATCCGCCTGAATAACATGAAGAAATTGTTCTACATCCGGCACGGTAAAGTCAGACGCGACGTGCCCGATCCAACTATTGAGCTCATCTAAAGATCCGTAGACATCGACTAATTCTTCGCATTTTAAGACGCGCTTGCCGCCGAACAGAGAGGTAGAACCGGTATCGCCGGTGCGGGTGTAAATGGACATAGATTAACATTCCGAGTATCCGCAGCTGTAGCACTTCTTGCACCCTTCTTCAAACACCAGGCTTGCTTCGCCGCAGCCCGGACACAAATCAACCGTCACGACCCGTCGCTCGGTCAAAAGCATCTGCTGCGCCGGTACGGTGAGGGGCTGTTCCGCAGGTTCCACGTCAGGCGCTGCCGGCTGAGAAGTGCCTGGCTCTTTAACTTGACCATTGGTGGGAGGCGCTATCAAACCATTGGCCGCGATCGGCTTACTGTCTGCGTGGACCACATAGCCGGGCGCTGCCGTTTCCAACCGATGTTTGGTAAAAAATCCGAAGTGCCGGTCAATCACTTTGGCCACGGCATCGGGGAGACTCCGCACGCGGTTTTCTCCAAATCCCAAGCTCCTGGCCCCACCGATACCGATGAGTTCTGCGGCGATTTTGCGCGCGCGCTCCATGGTCGGGATCGGCGACGCAATCCGGAACATGAGAGAGATAAGCCGACCGACTGCCTCAGCCATGGCGGTAACATCGCTGCCGGCTTTGCCGACGTTGATAAACATCTCCAGCGGCTGGTTGCCGCCGTTGGTATTGATGGTCACGTATGCCTGACCCACGGGAGTTTCTACTTGATAGGTCGCGCCATGGACCATCATGGGCCGGGGCTTCACTTCCGGCATCGGCAGGGTGGCTGGCTTCGGCACCTCTTTGTCCTCTTTAGCAACGGAAGGTTCCTTTCTGGTGAGCACCCCGGCGCGGCTTCCTTCCCGCATATACGTAATACCTTTGCATCCTTGTTCGTAGGCAAGCGTGTAGAGTTTTTTCACATCTTCCACCGTGTGTGTCGCCGGAGCGTTGACGGTTTTACTAATCGACGCATCCACGTATGTTTGGATTGCTGCTTGCACCAATACGTGGTCTTCCGGCGTCAGATCATTGGCAGAGACAAAATACTCCGGCCGTTCCTCCCGTTTGGGTTCCCGGCCGTGTGTTTTTTTGAATTCCTCAAGCCATGCGTCGTACAGCGGGTGCCGCAGTACGTGTTCGCCCAAGCGGTCCCGCCGGATAAACTCAAACTCATACACCGGCTCGATGCCGCTTGAAACTCCTGAAAGCAGCGAGGTGGAACCCGTGGGCGCCTGCTGGAGAATCACGCTGTTGCGCACGCCGTGTTTTTTCATTTTTTTACGCACGTCTTGGGGCAACTGTTTGATAAAGTAACCCTCCAGGTGTTTGACTATGTCGATTTTCGGAAACGGCCCTTTTTCTTTTGCAATTTCCACTGACGATTCATACGCAGCATCCCGGATGGTTCTGTAGATTTTATCAATGACCGGCAGAGACTCCGGCGACCCGTACCGAAGTTTCATTTTAATAAGGGCATCTCCCAATCCCATGGTGCCAAGACCGATTCTGCGCTCTCCCTGTTGCTGCACCTTTTTGATCTCGGGGAATACATAAAAATCCGCATCAATTACGTCATCCTGAAAGCGCACGCCGATTTTGGAAACTTCTTCAAGTCTTCGATAATCCATTTCTCCGGTCTCATTGACGAGTGCTGCTAAGTTGATAGAACAGAGGTTACATACGCCCCAGTTCGGTAATCCCTCTTCTCCACATGGATTTACACAATTAACATACTCGTAGTAATAATTGTTAAACCATTTGTTGTAGCGCTCCATGAACACTACGCCCGGTTCGGCCGATCGCCATGCCGCTTGTGCAATAAGATCCCACAACACCCGTGCCTTGATGGTTTTTTTCACCACCGGCGTTTTGCCAAGTGCCACCCAGTTAGGCAGGTAGCCGTCCCATTTGGTGTCGTAGTCAGGATCGTTCGTATCCGGGAATACCAGATTCCAATCGGCATCTTGTTTGACCGCGTCCATAAAAGCATCCGATACACACACCGAAAGATTGGCGCCGTTTATGCGGGAAAGATCCTGCTTGACGGTGATAAACTCCTCGATATCCGGATGCCAGTCCCACAGCATGAGCATGAGGGCCCCGCGGCGCGAGCCACCCTGCTGGATGATATCGCGGGTCGCAACGGAGAAAAGCTCCGCCCAGTTGCACGGGCCGGAGGAAAAGCCATTGACCTTTTTCACGCGTGCGCCGCGGGGACGCAATGAGGATAGGTTGATACCTACTCCGCCGCCACGGGACATAATTTCTACCATTTGGGTTAATGTCTTGAGAATTCCACCTCGGGAATCGTGAGGACTCGGGATGACGAAACAATTGTAGAATGTCACCTTGTACCCGGTACCGGCCCCTGATAATATTCGGCCGCCCGGTACAAACACAAAATCAGCCATTGCATCATAAAATCTTTCTTCCCACTCATTTTGTTTTGCCTTTGGTTCAATCGCCGCAATCGCATGGGCCACGCGGCGCCACATTTCCTCCGGCGTTTTCTCCATCGCATGACCTGCCTCGTCTTTCAGCGCATAGCGGTCAAGAAATACTGTTTGTCGGATGCCGGTGAGTTCCATATTAGAGCAATTTTTTCACTTCCTTCTCAAAATCTTCTATATCCACAAATTGTCGAAACACGCTTGCGAACCGAATATATGCGATCTTGTCTAACTTTTTCAACCTCTTTGCGACAAGTTCTCCGATTTTTTTACTTGGCACCTCCGTCGTATCCCCGCCGATGAGCTCCCGCTCGACTTCGTCTACAATCCGATCTACGTCACCTGCTTTAATCGTCGTTTTACCGCTTGCCCGCCAAATGCCGCGTTGCAGCTTTTCCCGATCAAATGATTCGCGGCGCTCATCTTTTTTTATAACCGTCAGCGGCACGTGCTCCACACGTTCATAGGTTGTGAAGCGCTTGTCGCACTTTGCACAACTGCGCCGTCGCCGGGTAACCGTCAGATCCTCACTGTCGCGCGTTTCAATAACATCGGTATTGTCAAAATTGCAGTACGGACACTTCATTTGCGTGAAACGAAAAACACTATATGTGGTGCCAGAGCCAATGCTAAGACACTAATTAAGGGGAGTCAACTGGCAATCTCTATATCAAAGGAGAGCAGTGTTGATTTCTAGCTTCAACGAATTTTTTTGAGGAGAAAGTACGGGGAAAATCTCATTTTAACTTCGGCAACTCATCAACCAACTTCCCCACTAGTTCAAGCGACCCGGCAAGTCCTGATTTTTCTGGCTCGCTTGCTCGAGTAACTAATGTACCCAGGACTTCCGCATGTTTGGCAAGTGATAGATCCAGCCGATCCGCCACATAGCCGGGCACTGCTTTTCCTTGATTTTTGAGAGCCAACAAACTGTATACCGCCTGATACATATACTTTTCACCTTTCGAGACGACGGATTCGGCCAGGGTGGCATTGCCTTTTTCCATCAGCGCCATCCCCATGCCCAAGCGTTTGTCCGCCTGAAGGATGGAAAACTCTGCTTTTCGGGCCGGATCAACGATAAGAAAATCCAATATCCTATCCCGTAATGCTTTGATGCTATACAGGGGGTGATCGGGCAACATGCCAGGATAGGGCAATGCATATTCCGCCACCGGAGTGTTGCTTTTTGCAAGCACGGTCATGGGAGCCGTGAGAACCGAAACTGCAAGAATAACCGAAGCAATAAACGTTAGTTTCATACTCTTTCAGTATACTCCCATCATGCAAGACCTGCTATCTCTTTTTCCAGTTCCTTGACCTTCGGATATGCCGCGTCGAGAATTGCCTGTTCACGGGCCGGCAGATGTTCGGCATTCCATAAGGCAAACCGCCCATCGACGCCAATTATTTTATACTTCACCATTTTATCGGCAAGAAAGAGAATCTTCTCTTCCCATGTTTTGGGAGCTATGGACGGATCAAGAATGGCATGGAGCGGGTGTGTTTTAACCAGCGCTGCCACCTCATCCATCCCTTCTGCCTTGAGAATCCTTACTGCCGTATCCGGATGCTGTTCTCCGGGAAGCTTTGGTACGTTTTTATCAATATCATGCAGCAGTGCTGCCGCAACTAAAAGTTTTTCATTTATTTGGCATTTAGCATTCATCATTTGGCATTTCTTTGCTAACTCCATCGCCACCTTTGCCACTAACGCACAATGGAGCCGCTTTTGCCGCGGAAGATCATATTTGTCCCACAATACTTTGGCCTGTGTTTCCGTTGGAATCATAGGAAAAACATAAGTCCTAATGCCGCGATAAACGCCGTGCCCGCGCCAAATGAAAACGCCGCGGCCGGGCCTACAGTCTGCCACAAAAATCCGGCAATAACCGATGCCGGCAAAAGCGTCAGTCCCACGACCATGTTATACACACCGTATGCCGTCCCCTGGTGTTCCTTGTCCACCACGTCCGATACCAATGCTTTGGCAACTCCTTCGGTGCACCCATAGTAGACTCCGTAGAGAAGAAATAGCCCAACAATCATCCAGACGCTCGTACTCTGTGCAAAAAGAATGTACACGAATGCGTATAAGAGCCATCCGGCGACAAGCAGTTTCTTTCTGCCGATGCGGTCCGAGAGATTGCTCAATGGAAGCCCGGAAATTGAAGACACCAGGCTGTATCCGGCTAACAAAAGAAAAATCTGCCAAAGGGTCAGGCCTGCTCCTTGGCCCTTCAGGATGAGGAACGCATCCGAAGAATTTCCCAACGTAAACAGGAAAGAAAACAAAAGGAACCGGTAATACGTATTTCCAAGCCTGTTGTGGAGTACCCACCGCGGGTGGTGATGAACAACGGGAATATCACGGAGAAATAAAACAAGTAATACCAATGAAATAAAAAGCGGGAGAGCAGCCAACAGCACGATCATGCGAAAAATCCCCTCCGTCATCCGGACGGCTCCGTTGCCAAACAGAAGTATAATCATGGCAGCTCCGGCCATGCCCACCACCGCTCCCGCGTTGTCCATCGCACGGTTGAGCCCAAACGACCGACCCGCGTGTCCCTCGCTTGAGATAGAAATGAGGGCATCGCGCGGCGCGTTGGCAACTCCTTTGCCCGTCCTATCCAGAAACCGAAACAACAGCACCTGCGGCCAGCTGACGGCGACCGACAGAAACAGCATGGAAGTACGAAAAAGTTGCCCGACGAGAATGAGCGGTTTTCGTTTCTGCGTCTTGTCCGAAAGTAGGCCCGCCAGCGGTTGCAAAAGCTGCGGTGTCGCCTCGCCGATGCCCTCAATCAGCCCGATAATACTTGTCTTCACGCCCAAAACGTTTGCCAAAAACAACGGAATCGTCCGCTTGATGGTTTCTCCGCCGATGTCATTAAGGAAGGAAACGATGGAAAGGATAACAATGTTTCGCCCAAATCCAAAATACATGTGGTTAGCCATGATGCGCAAAGTAACCAAGCGCCTGGAGCACCAGATCAAGCGTTTCCGTGGGACCGTGGGCATATGTGTTGATGATCAGGTCGTAGTGCTTGGGATCCCAAAAATCAGACGTAGCGTACATGCGTTTCCATTTTGCCAAGTTGGCCTCTTCCCGTTCCTGAAGATGATGCTTTGCTTCTTCCACCGTCAAGTTGTCACGGTTCACCACGCGGTCGATGCGCAGTGCCTCATCGCACATCAGGAGTACCTTGAGAACGTGCGGCAGCCCCCGCATGTTCCACCCGGCAATCCACGACTCGACCGCTACGTGTACGTTCGGATCGGAAAGTTTCTGCCGCATTTCCGCGTCGATCTTGTGATCTATCTCCTCTCCGTAGTCCGTCGCCTTGTGGTGTTTGGGATCATCCGGACGGTGCTTCCCCTGTTCGATGGCAAATGTTCGCGCCCATTCCCCGCCGGAAAAAAACTCCCATCCCAACGGTTCCAGGTGCCGCTTGAGATTTTGAAGGAGTGTCGACCGGCCCGCTCCCGGCCTGCCGGAGATCGCTATGCTGCTATACTTCAGTTTGGGGGGCTGAACCGCTTCCATGAACTCATTATATGAGTCTCTTGACAAGCGTCAAGCGCATAACAATAATAAGGCATGGCAATCGACTATCTCCTTGATTCCTGGGATGAATATCACGCGCTTGCCCTTCAGCTTGCCAAAAAAATTCTTACTGACAAGGTCCATATCGATGAGATTGTTGCCATTTCCCGCGGCGGCTTAACGCTGGGTCATCTGTTAACCGATCTTTTACGCGTTCCCATTTCTACTTTCACTATACAAAGTTATACCGATATTCAGGCGACGGGAGAAGTCAAAATAACCAAACCCCTGACAGAACCGCTGTATGGCAAAACTATCCTTCTGGTCGATGACGTTTCGGATCGAGGTATAACAATGAAACGTGCACTTGAGTATCTCACCATGTTCACACCGAAAAAAATTGTCACCCTCACGCTGTATTACAAACCCCACTCCGTCTACAAGCCGGATTATTATGCCAAAACCACCTCGGCGTGGATATCGTTCCCGTATGAACCGACGGAAATGATCAACAATATTTATAAAAGCATGAAAAAAGAGGGAAAGGGAGACCAGGAAATTCAGAAGTTTCTCGAAAATCTCCATTATAAAAAGGAACACATCGCCTTTGTCAAAAAATTCTACATCAAATAAGGTAATTATTCTTCAACACTTCTCGCCCCTTGACGAATCACTTTGCGCTGGCTATAGTAAGGAACACTAGGGCTGGACATGCGCCCTTTTTTTGATGGTTAGTTAATGAACCGAGTCATCGAGGTGAGTTTACTAACCATCAATCCGCCAGCAATCGCAGCACGAGCCGTGTACGAATAGTACCCAAAAGGCGAGTGCTAAGATGCGGTGGATGATGGCGCAGAAAGGAAAATCACATGCCTCCTCCTCCAACAGAAACCATTACCCTGGCTACCGGAGAAGCTTATCCACTTGACGGTCTCGTAGTACAAAGAACTCCAGATGGATTTCTCGTCACCGGGCCGGCAGGACTTGATGGACAACCCAGAACGGACACCGTTGCCGGAAAATCTTTTGCTATCGGCCAAGATGTTTTTCTTGCTCCCGGCGGCGAAGCCACACGTACCGTCACTGTATTTACGGCCGCTGCATGATACAGCTTGCTAAACGCTCTGCCCCCGTAGTACTATAGAGTATGGCGGCACAAAACCTCAAAACTGAGCTTGCCTACCTCAAACAAGAGTTTTTGCTGGAAGCAAAAGTTATAGACCCCGACCGCGGCTACATTTCCGTTTCCTCATTTAACCTGCGTATGAAACCTGCTGTTCTTGCCGCAGCGGCGCGGGTGATTGCACACGAATTTGCAAACGAACGCATTGATACCGTCCATGGCATCCCTCACTCCGGCAATTATTTGGCCACCGCCGTTGCCCTTGAGCTTGGCGGACAGGTAAGGTTTCATAGCTCCCGCAAAGACCAGAACATTCCCACAACATGGAAGGATGTGTACCGCGAAGAGGTGCGGTCCTTTACCACCAGCTCCGGTGGGGTCACGGTATTTTCCGGCATCAACCTGTCGTTTGTCCAAAAGGGCGACCGCGTGCTTCTCCTTGACGACGTCTGCGCCACCGGCGAAACCGGCTACCGTATCGTAAGCGGGCTTCAAAAGCGCGGCGTCACCGTAGTGGGATTTGCCGTATTGTTTGACAAGGTCTTTCAGGGAGGACTCGACTACGTGACAACTACCGGCGTCAAAGTGTTTTCCTGTGTCCGTGTCGCGGAAATCGGAAAACATGATAGGATAACGTTACTATGATTCTTATCGTAGACTTCGGCTCACAAACTGCACACCTCATCGGTCGGAGACTCCGGCAATTGGGCGTGGAAGTGTCCTACGTCTACCCGGAAAAAATCAACAAACAACTCCGTGATGGCAAAGGGTTTACCCCGCACATTCCGATGGTGCGGGGAATTATCTTCTCCGGCGGCCCTGCTTCAGTCTATGAGAAAGGCGCGCCCACGGTAACAAAGAAAATTTTTGAACTTGGTATCCCGATTCTTGGCATCTGTTACGGGTGGCAACTCATGGCACATCTTTTGGGAGGCGAAGTCAAAAATACGACGAAGGAATACGGACCACAGACCCTTCGACTTCGCTCAGGGCAAGCCTTCAAAAAATCAATCTTTTCTTTACCCGAAGACGAATTTAGCGTCATTGTGTCTCATGGCGATAGTGTCACAAAACTTCCATCCGGTTTTCAGGTCATTGGATCCACAACGACGGTGCCGCTTGCGGCAGTCGTCAATGAAAAGGAAAATTTTTACGGCGCGCTTTTTCATCCGGAAGCAGACCATACGGAATACGGCATGGAGATCCTCAAAAATTTTGCCATCAACGTCTGCCAAGAAACGCTCAATCCCCTCGTTCTTGACCCCAATGCAATTATTGGGGAAATTCGCAGGGCAGTCGGAGACAAAAACGTGATCTATGCCGTATCCGGTGGCGTGGACTCAACGGTTGCGGCGTTCCTCACGGGAAAAGCAATCGGAAAAAGTCTTATACCAGTCTACGTGGACAGCGGTCTCATGCGGCCGGAAACCGACCAACGGGTAAAATATATTTTTACCAAACTGATTGATGCAAACCTTGTGATCGTCGACGCACGCAAGCGATTCCTTAAGGCCCTCAAGGGAATCACGGATCCCGAACTGAAACGCAAAGCAATCGGCAAACTGTACATTGATATTTTTGAGGAAGAAGCAAAAAAACACAAAGGAGTTGCCTTCCTGGGTCAGGGTACGATTTATTCCGACGTCATTGAGTCCAAAGGAAGTAAACTTGCTTCCCGCATCAAGTCCCATCACAACGTGGGCGGACTTCCGAAAGAATTAAAATTACAACTTCTTGAACCTCTGCGCAACTTTTACAAAGATGAGGTGCGCCAGTTGGGTCGGCTCGCGGGATTGCCGGAGGACATCGTGGCCCAACAGCCCTTCCCCGGCCCGGGGTTTGCAGTACGCATCCGCGGAGAAGTAACCGAGGAACGACTCAAACAGGTCATTCAGGCGGACGCCATCGTTCTTGAGGAACTCAAAAAGGCAGAACTCTATGAAAAAGTTTTTCAGAGTTTTGCCATCATGACCGCTGCATACTCCACGGCGGTTAAGGGTGATAGCCGGGTATTTGCCGAAGTAGTTGGTGTACGCATCATCGAATCCCACGACATCATGACTGCCCGGTGGGCACACGTGCCCTACGACGTGTTAGCTAGTATTTCTTCAAGAATTGTCAATGAAGTCCCTAACGTCTCGCGCGTGGTGTATGATATCACCACCAAACCGCCGGCAACGATGGAGTGGGAGTAATATATGGCACAAGAAGTACTACCTCCAGGATTATCTTACGACGACGTTCTCATTTCGCCCAATGAATCTGATATCCGATCACGATCCGGCAATCAAGTTGATACATCTACTGTTGTTGCACGCGGTATGCCGCCGATTCATGTCCCCATCGTTTCTTCTAATATGGACACGGTAACTGAAGGACTTATGGCGACTACTATGGCTCTCCATGGCGGTTTAGGCGTTATTCATCGGTTCATACCATCGGAACAACAAGCGGCAGAGGTACTAAAAGTAAAAGAAACTATGCGTGTTATAGAAGAAGACCCACCGCTCTTGCCAGAGACGGCAACGATAGCTGATGCATTAAACCTGCTTAAGAAAAGACCACGTGGTTATATCATTGTCTACCATGGTGAAACTTTTTCTGGACCATTTGTTGGCATAGCAACTACAAAAGATTTTCTCGCCGAAAAACCAGATGCACCCATCACACGCATCATGACTCTTCGAGAAAATGTCATAACCGTTCCCCAGGGAACCGAACTTGCTGACGCAGTCACAGAAATGAAAACGCGTCGTATTGAAAAAATTCCAATGGTTGATGCTGCTGGAAATCTTAGAGGAGTCTACACATTAAAAGACGATGAGCTATTCCGAAAATATCCCCTCGCATCATTGGACTTGAAAGGAAAACTTATGGTTGGAGCTGCTATTGGTGTTCGTAACGGTGATATTCAACGGGCACACATATTGGTTGATGCCGGAGTAGACGTCCTTGTTTTGGATATCGCTCATGGTCATCTTATATATACAAAGGAAATGCTCCACCGATTAAAAAACGAGGAGGGTATCAAAATTCCCATCATTGCAGGTAATGTCGCTACTCGTAAAGGAACACTTTATATTCGTGACAGTGACGCAGATGGAGTAAAAGTTGGCGTCGGGCCGGGATTTGTTTGTGAAACGCGGAATGTTGCCGGCGTGGGAGTACCACAGATAACGGCGATTAGGGAAGCACGTCGTGCGCTCGAAGAAGAAGATGACCCGATACCTATAATGGCAGATGGCGGCATACGCAAAGCAGGTGACGTTTCCAAGGCAATTGTGGCAGGCGCTGATTTGGTCATGATCGGAAGTCTCTTTGCAGGAACTGATGAAAGTCCCGGAGAAACAGTTTTTGTGGATGGAAAACTTCAGGTGATGGTGAGAGGAATGGCCTCCGCCTCTGCCTTTGAAAAGCGACAACAACTTGGAGATGCCACGAGAAATGCAGGGCAGTATGTTCCGGAAGGCAGAACCACGTTCACCCCCTACCGAGGACCTGTTGCTAAAGTTCTCTATGAATTAATGGGTGGTCTTCGTTCTGGCATGAGTTATGTGGGGGCACACACAATTGAGGAAATGCAAAAGCAAGGACAACTCCGGCAAGTAACGCATGCGGGGGCAAATGAACAACGGCGGCCACTGGGTTAATTCGTCGCCAATTTCTGAAAATCCCGGTCGAAGGAGAATACCTCGGCGCCCTCTTTTTTTGCGGCGACAAACAGATATGCATCAACCAGCTTTATCGAAAACTGTTTATACAATGTAAGCATCTCTGTCACCAGCCCCCGCTCTT
>CAYIWI010000012.1:0-17017 GCA_964367065.1 uncultured Gammaproteobacteria bacterium | reverse complement strand
CTGGCCAAAGAAGAAGGCGGACGGCATACGCCGTTTTTCACCGGCTATCGTCCGCAGTTTTACATCCGTACCACGGATGTGACCGGCGAAGTGACGTTGCCGGCCGGAGTTGAAATGGTCATGCCCGGAGACAAAACGAAGATGACTGCCAAACTCATTGTGCCCGTTGCCCTTGAAGAGGGACTTCGCTTCGCCATCCGCGAGGGCGGACATACCGTAGGCGCCGGAGTGATTACCAAGATTATTGCGTAAAAAGGAACGAAGATGCCGAAGGGAAGAATTCGCGTACGTTTAAAAGCATACGACAGTAGGATCATTGACGACTGCTGTCAGAAGATACTGGATACCGCCGTACGGACGGGCGCTAAGGTCGTGGGTCCGGTGCCGCTGCCGACGGATCACGAGCACTTTAACGTGGCCAGAAGTCCGTTCATCGATCGAAATAGCCGCGAGGATTTCATGATCAAAACGCATAAGCGGCTGATCGATATCATGGAGCCGACCGATAAAACCATCGATCAGCTTATGCATTTGGACCTTCCGGCAGGCGTCGATGTGGAAGTCAAAATGTGACAAAAGAGAGATACTTTGGTATACTAAGGAGTGTTGATATGACGCTTAAAACGTACGTATCACCGTAAGTGAACCAAAAGTCTCGGATGAGTGCGACCTCAACCGAGGTCGCTTTTTGTTGGAAAACTATGGTACCTGCAATTTTAGGAATAAAGCTAGGACAATCTCAGCAATTTACCGACGACGGTCGGAGAATTCCTGTAACCAACATTCAGGCTGGTCCGTGCTGGATTACCCGGGTTACGGAGCATGGAACCCGACGCAACATTCAGCTTGCGTTCGGATCCGCCAAAAATCTCTCAAAAGCCATCAGTGGACACATAAAAAAAGCGGGGTTAGAAGACAAAAAGCCTCGCTTTTTTTGTGAGGTTCAGGTAAGTCCCCCAGGTGACCTCGGTGACGTATCGTTGGGAACAGAAGTAACGGTGGGGGATGTATTTCAGCCTGGGGATGCAGTGAGGGTAACGGGTACCTCCAAAGGTAAAGGATTTGCCGGCGTGGTCAAGCGCCACCACTTTGCCGGAGGCCCGCGCACCCACGGCCAGTCGGATCGGGAACGCGCGCCGGGTTCCATCGGCCAAACCACGACACCGGGAAGAGTGTATCGGGGGAAACGGATGGCAGGACGTATGGGATCGGACCGTGTAACCGTGCGCGGACTCACCGTTGTTTCCATTGATCCGCAAAAAAATCTTTTAACGATAAAAGGCGTCGTACCGGGAGCCCGAAACGGGCTCCTTCTTATTGCAAAAGAGGGGTAAGTATGCCAAAAGCAAAACAACCAGTAAAGAAGAATATCAAAAAGCCGGTGGCCAAGTCCTCCTCCGCTTCGGTCTCGGTGGTGGGTGTAGACGGAAAAACGAAAGGCAGGGTGCAGTTGCCGACCGAACTGTTTGCCGCAAAGGTCAACAAGCAGCTTTTGGCTCAAGCGGTGCGGGTGTATTTAGCCAACCAACGTCAGGGGACGGCGTCGACCAAGACACGCGGTGAGGTAGAAGGTTCCACGCGAAAAATTTACCGGCAGAAAGGTACCGGACGGGCCAGACACGGCGCCATCCGCGCTCCGATATTTGTGGGCGGCGGTATTGTGTTTGGGCCGAAACCCAGGGATTACTCCCTTAAAATGCCACAAAAAATGCGCCGGCGCGCGCTGGCTGCTGCGCTCACCAGTGTGTATCAGGACGGACACCTAACGGTCGTTGACGGATTGTCTGAGCTGGAGCCGAAAACAAAACACTTTGCCGCATTTTTTCGGACAATCGGAGCTCCCGGCAGGGGCAAGACGCTCGTTGTGGTGCCGACGCCAGCTACAGATGTAGTCCGGGGCGTAAGAAATTTGTCCTCTGTGGACGTGTTGCCGGCACAAAATCTGAACGCCTACGCCATACTTTCACATCATCAAACAATCCTCATGAAAGAAGCAATCAAGCCACTTCGGGAGACATTCGGAAACAAGAGCGATACAAAAAAGATATGAAGAAGATCGTTATAAAACCGTTCATAACCGAGAAAACCTACGCCTTGGCAGCCAAAGGGTGGTATACGTTTATGGTTGCACTTGACGCGAGGAAAAAAGAAATCGGACGGGAAATCGCGCGTCTTTACAAAGTGACCGTGACAGGCGTGAAAACGACACGGGTACACGGGAAGGTCCGGCGCACAGGGGCAAAACAGCAACCGGTGGGAAAACCCGATTGGAAAAAGGCTTTTGTGCGGCTCGGCAGCGGGCAACGGATAGAAGCGTTTGAGGCAGTAGAGGGAGAGAAAAAATAAATTATTTATGAATACACAGAGAACAAAAGGCTTAAGTGAAATTCTTTCCAAGCATTCCGGACGGGATATACTTGGCCATGTGTCCGTGCGCCATCAGGGCGGCAGGCACAAGCGGTTTTACCGGGTGATTGACTGGAAGCGCGATAAAGACGGTATTCCTGGCCGTGTGGTGTCGGTGGAATACGACCCGAACCGATCAGCCGACGTTGCCCTGGTTTGGTATGCCGACGGGGAGAAGCGCTATATGTTGGCGCCTGAGGGGCTGGCAGTAGGTAAGATGGTCATTTCGGCAGACCGCGCAGAGGTGGTACCAGGCAACGCCTTGCGACTGGGCAATATGCCGGTGGGAACGCTCGTTCATAACGTGGAAGTGGCGCCCGGTCGCGGCGCGCAAATGATACGCAGCGCCGGTACCGGGGCGACGGTGCTTGCGGCAGAAGGCAATGTGGTACAATTGAAGCTTCCGTCCGGAGAAATCCGAGCTTTCGACGCCAAGTGCCGGGCAACCGTCGGCCAGGTGGGCAATGTGAACTGGCGCAACCGGTTCATAGGAAAAGCAGGCCGCAGTCGTCACATGGGCAGGCGACCGACGGTCCGAGGTGTTGCCCAAAATCCGCGCTCACACCCGCACGGAGGAGGCGAAGGCAGAAGCGGCATCGGCATGCCCTCGCCCAAGAGTCCGTGGGGAAAGCGGACACTCGGGAAAAAGACGAGGAAACGGAAGAAGTATAGCGATAAATACATTGTACAGAGGAGAACATAATATGGCGCGATCAAGTAAAAAAGGTCCGTATATAGACAAGAAGCTGCTGGAAAAAGTCAATCGTCAGAAGGCCGGAGGCCAGCGAACGCCGATCAAAACGTGGACGAGGGCGTGTCAAATACCGCCGGAATTTGTGGGCCATCGGTTTGCCGTCCACAACGGAAAGGTGTTCCTTGAAGTGTTTGTGACTGAGGGTATGGTGGGACACCGCCTGGGAGAATTTTCTCCTACGCGGGTGTTCCGTGGTCATGGGCAGGTGACGAAGCGGACCATGGAGAAAACATAATATGGAATACCAGGCGACAGCGAAATATGTACGAGTGAGCACCCGGAAGGTGCGGCTCGTCGCGGATGCGATACGGGCAAGTACGCCCGAGGCAGCAATGCTGCAGTTGTCTACGTTGCCCAAATCCGGTGCCATACCTCTTGGGAAGGCGATTGCCAGTGCCGTGGCCAATGCGAAAGCCAAACAGGCCGCGGCTTCGTCGCTGCGGTTCAAAACGATTGACGTGATGGCCGGACCGGCAATGAAACGATGGAGAGCAGTGTCCAAGGGTCAGGCGCACGCATATAAAAAGAGAATGACACATATACGGGTAGTATTAACAGACGAAAACAACAAATTGACAAAGTGACAAATTGAAGTATGGGACAAAAAATACATCCAAGAGGTTTTCGACTCGGAACCGTATTTACCTGGAGTTCACGGTGGTTCGGCAGCAAGCGGGAGTATAAGACCCTTTTTTTACAGGACGTAAAACTGCGCAAGGCTCTGTTTGCAAAGCTGAAGACCGCGGGGCTCGCGCAAGTGGACATAGAACGGTCAATTAATAAAATCAAAGTAACTATCCATGTCGCGCGACCGGGTATGGTAATCGGTCGCGGCGGCACAGGACTTGAAGATCTGAAAAAATACACAGAAGTGCTTTTGGGCAACGTACACTCATCCGGCCGCCTGAAAGTAGACGTAACGGTCGAGCCGGTGAAAGAGCCAAATCTGCGTGCGTACCTGGTGGGGATGACCATAGCAGATCAATTGGCCAAGCGTATGCCGCACAAAAGAGTAGCCAATCAAGCGATAGAACGCGTGATGACCGCCGGGGCCAAGGGAGTGCGGATTCTTTTATCAGGAAGAATCGCGGGAGCAGAAATCGCCCGGCGCGAGCGGTATCAGGCGGGGACTGTGCCGTTATCTACCATCCGAGAAGATGTGGATTTTGCAACCGTTCCCGCGTTAACACGATCAGGGTACGTCGGAATAAAAGTGTGGATTTGTCGAAAATAATATGTTGGCACCAAAGCGAGCAAAATATCGAAAAGCGTTCAGAGGAAAGCGGCGGGGAGTTTCTATCCGAGGCAGCAACGTGAACTTTGGGGAATATGGCCTCAAGGCTGCAACGGTGGGCTGGGTTAGCAGTAGACAAATAGAAGCAGCGCGCCGGGCCCTGACCCACGCGATACGCAGAGGCGGAAGAGTATGGATACGGGTGTTTCCGGATAAGCCCATTACCAAAAAACCGCCGGAAACCCGGATGGGGAGCGGCAAAGGCGATGTAGCAGAGTATGTTGCCGTTGTCCGGCCCGGGCGCATACTTTTTGAAATGGCAGGAGTGAGTCGGGATCAGGCAAAAGAAGCGCTTCGGCTGGCAAGTGCGAAATTGCCCATCAGGACTCTCTTTGTAGAGAAAAATTTATAACAACGTATGAAAAAGAAAGAAAAAAATACAGTAAGAGCCATGAGTATTTCGGAGTTGGCAAAAGAAGCGCGTGACGTGGGAGACAAAATGATTTCCGTTCCCGGCGAGGGAAAGAATACCAGAAAGATGCGGGAACTTCGAAAGCGCCTAGCTGTTATCCGTACATTTATGCGGGAAAAGGAGCTTGTCCATGGCTAACAAACAAAAAGGGTTTATCGGCACCGTGGTGTCAACAGGCAGGACGAAGACCGTGACGGTTGCCGTGGTGCACACACGGCGGGATCCGTTGTACAAAAAACAGGTACGAAGGACCCGTAGATATGCAGCACATAATGAGTCGATGGCACTGACCGTTGGCGATACCGTGCGCATTGTTTCTACCAGACCCGTTTCGAAAACAAAACATTTTGTGGTGAAGGAGAAAGTCGCATGATTCAACGCCGAACAGCCATCAATGCTGCAGACAATTCCGGAGTGGAGCTTATGACCGTCATCCACATCTACGGCGCGTCAAAGCAAAAATTTGCTTCATTGGGTGCTATCGTTCAGTGCGTAGTCAAACGTGCGGATCCCCGGGGGACCGTGAAGGATGATGAATTGGTAAAGGTGGTCCTTGTGCGCACGCGGAAGGAATATCGAAGGAGCGATGGGTCTTACATCCGTTTTGATGATAATGCCGGGGTAGTCATTGATAATCCAAAGGACAAAAACCCTCGCGGTACCCGAGTCTTCGGTCCGATTGCACGGGAACTGAAAGAGAAAGGGTTTGATAAAATCGTGAGCATGGCGGAGGAAGTCTATTAACAAATTAACAAATTGACAAAGTAACAAAGTAACGACGTAACAAAATCTTATGAAAATACGAAAAGGAGACACAATCATTGTGACTGCAGGGAAAGATAAGGGAAAGAAAGGAAAAATAGAAGCAGTATTTCCTGAAGAGGAAACTATTGCGGTGGCAGGAGTGGGCATGTATAAGCGACACATGAAAAAGCGGGATGAGAAACACCCCGGGGGGATTATCGATATGACCCGGCCCATTCCGGTAGCGAATGTCGCACTGGTGTGCCCCACGTGCAAACAGCAAACACGTGTTGGCCACTTGGTGACGAAGGGTGAAAAAATCCGAATCTGCCGAAAATGTGAGGCAAAGATATGACGTCTATGGAACCATTGCAGGAACGATACAAAAAAGAAATTTTGCCAAAGCTGATGCATGAATTTAGCATCACGAATCCGATGGCGGTACCCAGACTGGTCAAGATTGTGGTGAACTGCGGAATAGGTGAAGCGGTCACCGATAAAAAGGTCGTTGAGAAAGTGGCAGCTCAGCTGGCAGTGATCACCGGCCAGAAGCCGCAAATTACCCGAGCCAAACGCGCCATTTCCACGTTTAAACTCCGTGCGGGAGACCCCGTCGGACTGCGGGTAACTCTTCGGGGAAAGCGCATGTGGGATTTTTTCTTGAAATTGGTGATGGTTGCCATCCCTCGGGTGCGCGATTTTCACGGTGTGCCTCTTCGCGGATTTGATCAGCAGGGAAACTATACGTTGGGGATAGCCGAACAGACGATTTTTCCGGAACTCGACTATCAGCTGGTTGATAAGGTGCGGGGGTTTGAGATAACATTTGTGACCAACAGTACGGAGCCAAAAGTCGGCCGCGCGCTCCTTGCCCAAATGGGCATGCCGTTTGAAAAGGAGTAATTATGGCAAAAGTATCGGACATCGTGAAGTTTCAAAAAAAACAGAAGTATGCCGTGCGGCATCGCAATCGGTGCTCGCTGTGCGGCAGGTCGCGGGCATATATGCGCAAATTCGGTATTTGCAGACTCTGCTTTCGAGCGTATGCACACAAAGGAGAATTGCCGGGAGTTTTGAAGGCATCTTGGTGAGAACACAGAACTCAGAACACAATGACCAAAAGAATACAAATGTTTTTATTTGGACATTGAGTTCTGTGATTTGAGTTCTGATATATATGGTAAACGATCCGATTGGAGACATGCTTGCTCAGATAAAGAACGCCACGATGGCGGGCAAACGCGTGGTAGAATTGCCCCATTCCCGTATGAAGGTTCAAGTGGCGACCGTGCTGGTCCAAGAGGAGTATCTTGCCGCAGTCCAACAATTTGGAGATAAGCCCAAACTCATGCTTCGTCTGCATTTGAAATCAAAAGAGGAATCGCCTATCCGGGATATCAAACGGGTAAGTAAGCCGGGACTGCGATGGTATGTGACGAAGGATGAGATACCGCAGGTGTTGGGAGGCATGGGGATTGCAATTGTTTCCACATCAGCGGGGATCATGACCGGCAGGGAGGCGAAGAAACGGGGAATCGGCGGAGAATTATTGTGTACGGTTTGGTGAGAGGTTATTTTATGTCGCGCATTGGAAATGCACCAATTACAGTTCCCAAAGAAGCCACCGTCAGCGTGGAGAAATTCACGGTGAACGTTTTGGGTCCTAAAGGAGAGCTTCATATGTTGGTTCCGTCAGGGATTGGGGTGGAGCAGTCTGATGGAACCTTGCGCATTGTACGAAAAAGCGCAGACGCAGCTTTACATGGGTTGGTGCGGGCGCAGCTTGCCAATGCGCTGACAGGTGTGACACAGGGATGGACCAAGATATTAGAGCTTTCGGGGGTCGGGTACCGTGCGGTCATGGCAGGAGCGGATGTAACGCTGTCTATCGGGTTTTCCCATCCGATCACGGTGAAGCCCCCTGCCGGGATTACGTTTGCCATACGTGAAAATGCAATTGTAGTATCCGGCGCAGATAAACAGCTGGTGGGTCAGGTTGCGGCGGGTATCCGCGCGATGAAAAAGCCGGAGCCGTACAAAGGCAAAGGGATTAAATACGCGGGTGAACATATTCGTAAGAAAGCAGGAAAAGCAGCAAAAGCCATCGGCGGCGCGCCGGGGGCAGCGGCGGGGAAGTGAGAAGATATGAAACAAAAAAGAGAACTGCGTGTTGCAAGAACTCGAAGAATCCGTGCAAAGGTGTTTGGCACCGCGGACCGGCCGCGGATGAGTGTATTCCGGTCCAATACCGGGCTGTACGTACAGCTCATCAATGATGACAAACGAGTCACCCTCGTCTCGAGTTCGGTTGCAGGCAAGACTATCGCGGCAGCAAAGCAAGTTGGCACTGCCATCGCCCAAAAAGCAAAACAGCGCAAGGTGACATCAGTGGTATTTGACCGTGGCGGGTATCGCTATCATGGAGCAATACGGGCAATCGCAGATGCAGCACGCGAAGGAGGGCTTAAAATATGAGATATCAGGCACGGGGGACCGATAGACGGGATTCCGAATTTGAAGAAAAAGTGGTGCAGGTGAACCGTGTGTCCAAAAAGACGAAAGGCGGCAATAAAATCAGTTTTTCGGTACTGGCAGTGGTGGGTGATCGCAAAGGTCGTGTGGGAGTAGGTTTGGGTGGTGCACCGGATGTATCCTCGGCAGTCCGCAAGGCGGTCACCTACGCCAAAAAGCATCTCATTACCGTGCCGATGCGCGGGACGACGATTCCCCACGAGGTCTTATTGAAACGGGGAGCAGCGCAGGTGCTCATCAAACCCGCACCTCCCGGTACCGGAGTAATTGCCGGAGGCGCCGTGCGGGCGGTAGTAGAGGCTGCAGGCATTCGTGATATCGTGTCAAAAATATTGGGCAGTAAAAATCAGGCATCCAACGTCTATGCGACCATTGAGGCACTAACACAATTCAAGGTGAAGTAAAAGTAGGCATGATTGCTATGAAGCTTGATCAATTACCAAAACTTGTTACCAAATCCAAAAAGCGCGTAGGCCGTGGCCACGGATCCGGTAAGGTGAAAACCTCCGGCCGCGGGACCAAAGGACAAAAAGCACGGGGCACGATGCCGGCAGGGTTTGAAGGCGGGCAACTGCCGCTCACGAAGCGTTTACCCTTTCTTCGGGGCAAAGGGAAAAATCCTGCCAGAACAAAGACGGTTGCCATACCGCTCGCGAAACTGGTAATGCTTCCAACCGGGACAACCGTCACCATCGAGGTATTGAAAAAGTATGGCATTATCCACCAGCGCACTACCCGTGTTAAACTGATAGGTGCGGGCAACATTGAGTCCTCCCTTACGGTGCTGGTGCCCTGTACGGGATCTGCCCAAAAGGCTATTGAGAAAGCCCGCGGGACCGTTGAAGGCCGACCATGAATACGCTCCTTGCGCCGCTTATTAACAGCTGGAAAACGCCGGAACTCCGGCGAAAAATTCTTCTCACGGCACTTCTCTTTGTCATTTTTCGGATTTTTGCCCATATTCCCATCCCGGGCGTTGACACGGTAAAACTCAAAGCGCTATTTGCCCAGAACCAATTTTTGGGACTTCTCGATATCTTTTCCGGAGGCACCTTAGTAAATTTTTCCGTCATGGCGCTCGGCCTCAATCCCTACATCAATGCATCCATTATCCTCCAGCTTCTGACGATCGTGTTTCCGCGTCTTGAGGAACTCTCCAAAGAAGGAGAATACGGCCGGGAAAAAATGAACCAATACACAAGGTTTCTGACAATACCACTCGCGGCCGTCCAGTCCATCGGCATGTATGCGCTTCTCAAAAATCAGGGAATTGTGGCCACGGTTTCGCCGCTGACGTTAGTGACGATGATTCTCACCATGACGGCCGGGACGCTTCTTGCGATGTGGATCGGAGAACTCGTCACTGAATATGGGATCGGCAACGGCATTTCTCTTCTTATTTTTGCCGGCATAGTGGGGAGGATGCCCGTGGTGTTGGGGCAGACCGTCACCAGTGTGACCAGCGAGTACGTGACCAACATCGTGCTGTTTGTCGCCTTGGCTATGTTGGTGATTGCGGCAACCGTTTTTGTGAATGAAGCGGTTCGGCGCATTACCGTACACTACGCCAGAAGAATTCGGGGAAATAAGGTGTACGGCGGACAAACAAGTTATTTGCCGCTCAGAGTCAACCAGGCCGGGGTTATCCCCATAATCTTTGCCGTATCTATGGTATTGTTGCCGTCGTTGGTTGGCGGATTCTTACACCAGGTCCGAAACCCGGCGGTGGCGAATTTCGGAACACTTCTGACATCGCTGTTTAATCCCAATGGGGTTGCCTACAACGTTATCTATTTTTTACTGGTGATTGGATTTACCTATTTTTATACGGCCATTACATTTAACCCCACGAAAATTGCCGGAGAAATACAGAAGTACGGCGGATTTATTCCGGGCATTCGGCCCGGTAGCCCTACTGCCAGCTACCTCAATTACATCCTGACACGCATTACGCTTGCCGGAGCGCTCTTTTTAGGGCTTATCGCGATCCTTCCCTCACTAGCCAGGGGGGTTTCCGGCGTGTCAACGCTTCTTATCGGCGGCACCGGGGTGCTTATCGTGGTTTCGGTGGTACTTGAAACCGTCAAAGCCCTGGAAGCACAGCTCGTCATGCGAAACTACGAAGGGTTCCTAAAGGAGTAAATGCGCAATGTTGAATGATGAATGTTGAATGCTAAATGAAGAGTATTTTTTTATTTAGCATTTAGCATTCGGCATTTTGCATTCATTATAGTATGCATATCGTTTTGTTCGGC
Organism: uncultured Gammaproteobacteria bacterium; assembly: GCA_964367065.1. GTDB lineage: Bacteria > Patescibacteriota > Microgenomatia > UBA10105 > UBA927 > JACREP01. Next base: position 6,620 of record CAYIWI010000012.1, on the reverse strand, counting down.
CCTGAAGGATCCGGCAAAGGGACGCAGGCTAAGCTTCTTTCGGAGAGGCTGCGGTTGCCGGTTTTAACTTCCGGAGACCTCGTACGGGAAGCAGCGGTAGCCGATCAGGGGACAATCGGTGAGGCGTGCCGGCAGGCACTGGAAAGCGGGACGTACGTTGCGGATGCCCAGATGTTTGAGTTATGGACCAGGAGATTGGGGCAACCCGATGCAGCCGTCGGCTGGATTATGGACGGATTCCCGAGGACGCGCCAGCAAGCGGTGTTTTTGGATAAGAAAACCAAAGAATACGGATACGCAATCGATAAAGTTTTATACATAAAACTTTCCGATGAAGAGTCGATGCGGCGGCTCACAAAGCGCGCACGGCCGCTTACTCCGGGGAGTAGTGTTCTTCACGATTCACCTCAGCGCATAAAGAGTCGTTTAGCTGCATATTACCGCAACGAACAACACATACGTGCATTTTATAAAGCACGGGGAGTGCTGGTGGAAATAAACGGAGAACAATCAAAGGAAGAAGTAGCAAAAGAAATATCTGCATATATTCCATGAAACTTATTGCGATCGTCGGCATGCCGGGAGCAGGGAAAACAGCGGCTGCGGATTTTTTCCGGTCCAAACATATTCCGGTCTTGCGGTTTGGGGATGAAACCGATCGAGGACTTGCCGCATTGGGAAAAAAGGTAACCGAGGCAAACGAACGGTGGTACCGCGAACATATTCGGCAAGAGCTGGGTATGGCGGCGATGGCAATCAAAATCGAACCGAGAATTATTGAAGCAGCAAAGGCACATGATGTCATAGTATTAGACGGATTGTACAGTTGGGAAGAATATCTATACCTGAAGAAAAAATTTCCTGACCTTACCCTTTTGTGTATCTGGTCTCCGCCAGATATTCGCTACCAGCGGTTGGCAAACCGGGCGGTGCGGCCGTTAGGGCGGAAAGAAGCACAAAGCCGGGATGTGGCAGAAATAGAGGAATTGCATAAAGGCGGGCCGATCGCCATTGCAGATCATCTGATCGTCAATGACTCCGATCAAGCGTCGTTTCGGGCAAACCTGGAACAGTTTTTCTCCGCCGTGGTATGAACATCAAAACTCCGGAAGAGATTGCGATCATGGCTGATGGCGGGAGGCGGTTAGCACATATCCTTGAGGATTTACTTGCAATGGCGACTCCCGGGACTGCTTTGCTTGCCATTGATACACGGGCCGATGAGCTTATTGCCGCAGCCGGCGGGTTTCCTTCTTTTAAAACAGTCAAAGGTTACACGCACGCGACCTGTTTATGCGTGAATGATGAAGTGGTGCATGGCGTTCCGACCGAGCGGCAATTGAAAGAGGGGGATATATTGACCATCGATATAGGATTAGTTTATCAGGGACTCCACACAGATACGGCGTGGACGAAAATAATCAGCTCTCAGCCATCAGCTCTCAGCCATCAGCAAGAAAAAGAAGAATTTTTGAAGACTGGGGAAGAGGCGTTATGGAAAGGGATTGAACAAGCGCGGGAGGGTAACAGGATCGGACACATATCAAAGGCAATTAGCGAAATCATTGAGGGAGCGGGGTACGGGATTGTAAAAACGCTCGTAGGCCATGGGGTGGGCAAAGAACTGCACGAGAAGCCGCAAGTTCCCAATTATCTTACGGGTGATATTGCCGCAACCTTGGAGCTTGTTGAGGGTATGACGATTGCCATAGAACCTATTTACGCGCAGGGCCGCGGTGAGTTGGTGTATGCAAATGGCGATGGTTGGACGCTTGCGACCCGCGACGGGTCACTTTCGGCGGAATTTGAGCACACGGTCGTTATAACCGCTGCGGATCCGCTCATATTGACCGCGAGCGGAGTTTAAGGTACAATACCTTGGTACAAAAAGCCCCATGGGCGTGATGGGGAATTTTTTGTTGTATGACGCACCAAGGTAATATTGAAGTAGAAGGAGAGGTTACAGAGTGTCTGCCCAATACGTTGTTTCGCGTGAAGCTTCCGAACGGAAGGATCGTTCTTTGTCATCTGTCCGGCAAGATGCGACTGAACTTCATTCGTATCATGCCCGGAGACCGCGTGCGACTGGAGATGACGCCGTACGATCCGACAAAGGGTAGAATTACCTATCGGACAAAATAATATGAAGGTTCGTGCAAGTATCAAACCGATGTGCAATAAGTGCAAAATAGTCCGTCGGCGTGGACGGGTGTACATTGTGTGCGATAACCCGAAACACAAACAACGGCAAGGGTAAAAGAATGCCAAATGCTAAATGCCAAATGATGAATAAAAAATCGTTTTCCATTTAGCATTTATCATTTAGCATTCAGCATTTTATTATTATGGCCAGAATTGCAGGTGTTGAGTTGCCAAGTGAAAAACGGTTGGATATTGCCCTCACGTACCTGTACGGAATCGGCAGATCCAACGTGATACCCCTTCTTAAGGAAACGGGACTGGCCGGGAGTCGGCGCGTCAAATCATTATCTGACGAAGAGGTAAACCGTATTGCCAAAGTGATTGAAAAAGGCTACATGGTGGAAGGTGATCTGCGTAAACAGATATCCGACACGATCAAGCGGCTTATTGAAATTAAGTCCTACCGCGGCACCCGCCACGTGCGAAAATTACCGGTACGAGGCCAACGGACGCGCTCCAATGCCCGTACCAAACGAGGGAAGCGCATGACGATCGGGGCACTCAAAAAAGAGGATAGGGCAAAGACGGACACAGTAAAACCGGAAGAGAAGAAATAATATAATCATATGGCAATAAAATCAACAAAACGATCGGTGGAAAAAGGCAAAGTATTCATCACGGCGACGTTTAACAACACGATTGTTACCATAACCGATGCGTCGGGAAATACGCTGTACTGGGGATCATCGGGCATGGCAGGGTTTAAGGGTGCCCGCAAGTCCACGCCCTATGCGGCAACGACCGCTGCCGAAGCGGTTGCCCGTAAGGCTCAAGCCAATGGAATGAGAGAAGTGGAAGTGTACGTCAAGGGGCCGGGATCCGGTCGGGATGCGGCACTGCGGGGGCTTAAGGCTGTTGGGCTCGCGATTACCCTGATTGCCGACGTGACGCCGATCCCGCACAACGGCGTCCGGGCGAAGAAAAAGAGGAGAGTATAATGGCGCGTTATACAGGACCAAAAAACAGATTAGCGAGACGTGAAGGCATTGATCTGGGGCTAAAGACCGTGGGATCCAAAGCACACGTCTCGATGCTGCGTCGGTTATCCATCGTGCCGGGTGCCCACGGAGTGAAAGGCAGGCGCAAGATTTCAGACTACGGGCATCAGTTGAGGGAAAAACAGAAGGTGAAGCGCATGTATGGGCTCTTGGAGCGGCAATTTCGAAAAATATTTGAGCGGGCCAAAAAGTGGAGAGGAAATACGGGTGAAAAACTCCTTGAGTTTATGGAACGGCGGTTGGATAATACCGTCTACCGACTGGGGTTTGCACCCACGCGCGGACTGTCCCGTCAGATGGTGACGCATGGACACGTGCTGGTAAACGGAAAAAAATTATCCATTCCTTCTGCTTTGGTGTCTGTGAGCGATGTCATTACGCTAACTACCAAAGGATTGACCATTCCTGCGGTACAAAAAGTCCTTGAGGATGCCACGTATAAGCCTTCGGAATGGCTCGCGCGAAAGGGTCCGGCTGGGAAAATAGTCCGGTTGCCACACCGATCCGACGTACACGAAGATATTAATGAAAAGCTTATTGTCGAGTATTATTCTCGATAAGAAAGGGAGGGTTTATGATAGAGCCGAATTTTCAGATCAAATCTGAGGTAGAAAAGCCCGAGTACGGGAAATTTGTGATTGAGCCTCTCGAGCAGGGGTACGGGCAGACCTTGGGCAACAGCCTGCGGCGGGTGCTTTTAACATCGCTCTCAGGCGCGGCAATAACATCGGTCAAGATTTCCGGCGTGAAGCATCAATTTTCGACGATTGCCGGAGTCAAAGAGGATGTCACGGAGCTCATGCTCAATATAAAAAAGATCCGATTGGTCTCAGAAAGCGGAGAACGTACGGTCATGACGCTTTCCAAAAAAGGACCGGGCGAAGTAACCGCAGGAGATTTTGACGTGCCGGCAGGGGTGAAGATTGTGAACCCGGATTTTGTGCTGGCAACGCTGGCAGACAAGAGATCAGTTCTCGAGATCGAGGCGGTAGTGGAAAAAGGATACGGATATGTACCCGCGGATGAGCGGCACACGGAGGAAGTCGGTGTGATTCCGGTGGACGCGCTCTTTTCTCCGGTGGTGCGCGTGAATTATCGCGTGGAAGCAACGCGGGTGGGACGAATGACCAACCTGGACCGGTTGGTGATAGAGCTTTGGACTGATGCGACGATTGCGCCCCTTGTTGCACTCAAGACCGCAGCCGCGACATTGGCTTCCTATTTTTTGCAGGTCTATGAACCGAAAGCGCAGGAAGTGCAAGGTAACGTCGCCGTGACACCGACCATTTCCGATGAAATTTTGAAGATGCGCATTGAGGAGCTTGATATTCCGACGCGCATCGTCAATGCCCTTTCCAACGGTGGCATTGAAACCATCGGACAGCTGTTGGGAACTCCCAAAACAGAGCTTGTGAAAATAAAAAATTTGGGGGTCAAATCACTGGCGGTGGTGGAGGAAAAGTTGCGTGAAAAAGGAGTGGCGTTGACGGTATGAGACATGCGGTTTTTGGCAGAAAATTTTCGCGGACGAAAAATGAGCGCAAACATCTGTTTGCGGGACTTGTGCGGTCACTGCTTATCAAGGGCAGCATGAAAACCACGATTACTAAGGCGAAAGCTGCTCAGCCGATCGTGGAAAAATTAGTGACGAAGGCAAAAAGAGGGAGAGAAGTAGATCGGCGCAGTATCATGACGTTCATCAGCGATGCTCCCGTCGTTGATCAACTTCTCTCTGATGCCAAGACGCGTTTTGCGAGCCGCACGAGCGGGTTTACGAGGATTGTACGACTTGGGAAACGACTGGGAGACGCGGCAGAAGAAGCACTATTGCAATTTGTGGATGAGAAGATAGTGGCAGAAGTTATTGCACCGAAAAAGGAAGAAGCAAAGGGTAAGCCGGTTAAGAATAGTCCAGTAAGAGAGCAGACTAAAAAACGCGGAAGGCCAAAGAAGATTTTTAAGTAACGTAAGCGACCGAAGTGACGTACATATGTATGAATACCAAATCAACAAAAATTTCAGACATTAAGCGCTCCTGGCACATCTTTGATGTCAAAGATAAGGTATTGGGCCGGGAAGCAACCACGATAGCCCACACCCTCATGGGCAAGGCGAAACCGTATTTTGTACGTAACCTCGATTGCGGAGATTATGTGGTTGTGGTGAACGCGAGGCAGGTGGCCGTGACCGGAAAAAAAGAGAAGCAAAAAATGTATGGCCGCTACTCCGGCTATCCCGGAGGACTCAAGCAAAAGTCGCTCCGGCAGGTGCGGGGCGAAAGGCCGACGGAAATTATCCGCCATGCTGTAATGGGCATGTTGCCGAAGAACAAATTGCGCGACAGACTCATCACTCGTTTATACATATATCCGGAGGCAGAACACCAATATAAGGAGAAATTCAGGTAAGGCTGTCATCCCCGCGAAGGCTGGGATCCAGTATTTATTTTTAGTCACTATGTCAGAACAAACAGATAAAAAAGAAGCACAACCATCGGTTTCCTATTACGAGGCCGTTGGCCGGCGGAAAGAATCTACCGCCCGCGTGCGGCTTTATGTCGTTGCCGACGCGACTGTTACCGTTGCCGGGCAACCTCTGGAAAAGGGTGCAATGGTCATAAACGGCCGGAAAGTCGAGCAGTATTTTCCGGGAGAAGTGGCTCAAAAAATGTATCTTGAGCCGTTCCGCACCACCAATACCGCAAACAGGTTTGCGGTAAGCGTTAAGGCAGCCGGCGGCGGCTTGTCCGGACAATTGGGCGCAGTCATCCATGGCATTTCCCGGGCTTTGGAAAAAGTAGACAAGGAAAAGTTCCGGCCGATCCTCAAAAAGCGCGGATTCATGACCCGCGACCCCCGAGCCAAGCAGCGCCGCAAAGCCGGCTACGCAGGCAAGGCAAGGGCAAGAAAGCAAAGTCCGAAACGGTAAGGCCTAGTCTTTCTCTTCCACTCCCATGGCGACTTTGGCGTGGGCCTGTCCGCTCTTGACCGCTTTCCAGATAGCATCGGTTATTTCTTTGGCAACTTTTGCGTTTTCCTTGAGATACAACTTTGTCGCTTCTTTGCCTTGTCCCAGCATTTGTGTCCCGTATTTAATAAATGCTCCGGATTTACTTACTATATTGAGCTCCAGTCCCACGTCAATCAGCCCGCCTTCGCGGGATACGCCGTCATGCATGACATCAAATTCTGCCATGCGGAACGGTGGTGATACCTTATTTTTGACGACACGGACGCGGTGCCGGCTCCCGATGACGCGATCGCCGTCTTTAAGACTCTCGATTTTGCGGCTATCCATGCGGATGCTCGCGTAAAACTTAAGCGCCATTCCGCCGGTCGTTGTCTCCGGATTGCCGAACATGACGCCGATTTTCTGGCGCAACTGATTGGTAAAAATGACAATCGTTTTGGATTTAGAAAT
>CAYIWI010000011.1:0-18924 GCA_964367065.1 uncultured Gammaproteobacteria bacterium | reverse complement strand
TGGACGGCGCGGGCGTTATCGTTTTGTCTGCCGTAGAGAATTGCCAAATTATAGAGAATCTTGGGGTCGTTGGGCGAAAGATCTGAAGCACGCTCAAGCGCAGCAACAGCTGCCGGGTTAAACTGCTGGTCAAACGCCGTGAATGTGTAAAACACTTTCGTCCTGGACTTCCAGAAGTTCACGTTTTTGGGTGAAATAGTGATGGCGCGATCGCTTTGTTCCAGTGCCTGTTTGGCAAGCGTTGCGGCAAGTGTGGCCTGCTTGTTTTCTGCGGCCAGCGTGGCGAGGGCGGCAAAGGTCGTGGCGGCCTCATCGCGGTAGAACGGTTCAGCGGGATTGAGTTGGATGGCCCGGACAATGGCAGGTTGGGCAGCCGTGTATTGGCCGGCACGAGCCAGGCGGTAGCTTTGGGCAAACCGGACATCGGCCCACCAGGTACGACCAAGCAGGAAAAGCAACACAAGGAGCGCAAGCAAGAGAGCAAGAGAGAAACTCCGGGAAATTTGTTCATTGGTGTTGAGAGGATATATCTTGAATCCGTTATTTTTTTCCGCGTAATGTAAAACGAACGCCGTCGCCGGGAACAAAAACAAAAACAATTGCACGACGACGACGGAAAAGCCGAAAAAGTTGGTGACGAGGACGGAGAGCCAGCCGGCGAAGATTGCAATGATGAATGATGAATGATGAATGATGAATACGGAAGATGTGCCATTTCTTTTATTCGGCATTCGACATTCGGCATTTAGCATTCTAATAAACCACCAGATGAATGCGCCGATGAATAGCAGGTAGCTTCCGAGTCCGAAGATGCCCGTGGTTGCCAGATAGTTGAGGTATTCGTTGTGCGCCTTGTTGTAGAGAAAATCCCATTCGCTGGTCAGATTGTGGCCGACCGGCTTGGACTGGTAAAAGGCAAACGCAAATGTTTCGGTGCCGGTGCCGATGAGGAATGTCTTGGCCGAACTTTTCCACGCATTGATAGCAGCCTGCCACACGTACTTGCGGATTGTGCCGCTCTCGGTGCCGCCGGTTTCCAGAAGGGGAGCAGTGTAGGCTGGAGGAGTGGCAGATGGTGTAGCGGCGGGTGCCGTTTTGGATGTTATTAACCGTTCCTTCCAACCTTGGAGCGAAAAATAGCGATCAACCTGCGGTATGTAGGTACCGTTGAAGAAAACGATAATGACAAATGCTAGATGAGAAATGATAAATGGAAGACGAAGATTCTTATAGTTCGAGTCCCTCGAAAAGACTCGGGATAAACTCCGTCGAGAATTATTTTTATGAACTTCTCGACTCCTCGAGGACTCGTCGCTCGAAGAATAAAGGAAAACTAGTCCCCAAAACACGGCATCGGCCACGGCGAAGCCCAAGAGTCCGGAGCGGGAGCGGGTAAAGAGCAGAACGAGGAAAAAGAGAATGATGAATGATAAATGTTGAATGATGAATAAAACGCGTTTTGCGTTTTCTTTTGTTTGGCATTTGGCATTTGGCATTTGGCATTTCAGCCCGAATGCCATTCCTAATGGCAGAAGGGCGGTGAGGTATGCTGCCAGCCAGTTGGGTTGACCCAGCGAACTAAACACGCGGTTTTGTACGTCCTGCACCCACAGGTGCTTGTCGATGCCGAGGCGCTCCAGGACGCCGTAGAGGGCGACGACGCTGGCAGTAGCGAGGGAGACCTTTAACAAATTTGTCCAATTGGTCCAATTTGTCAAATTGGAAACCATCGCGTAATACAACAGCACATAGCTGATTATTGAAAACATCCCGCCGTTAAAGCGGCTGTAGTAGCCGAACCACGACACGTGCGGATCCATGGAAAAGAGAGAGCTAAGAAATTGAGATGTAAGAAATAAGAGAATAGGAATATCGAGCGGCGTTTTGGCGATGCGGATCTCCTTTTGCGCCACCATTTTGACCAGCCACGCAGTCACGATGATTGCCGTGAGTCCATACACCGCCATCATCTTGTTGTATTCAAACAGTTCATAGTTCCAGGGGGTGAGAATGAGGGGAACCAGGATAAACAGCAGATAAAATCCCCAGCGGATGACGCGATTGCACCAAGCCTCAATGTTCATGGGGTAAGTATACCACATGAAAAAGTTGAAAATTATTACCAAAAGAGTATACTACAGGCTTACATGAGAAATACAGTAGAACGTCTTCGACGCTACAGATGGCCTGTTGCCATCGGACTTACGGTGATTACTCTGGGTGGCGCGGGAACACGCGCATATCTGGAGTCTCAGGGTGTGCAAAAACAATTGCTGCAATCACCTACTCCAACCGAAACAGAAAGTTTGCCTACAGAAGTGCTATCAACGCCGGAATCGACGCCGACAGAAGCCGCGGCTCAGGAGCTATCGTGCGTAAAAATCAACGCTCCGGGGAGTCCAGGATACGATAATTCTCTTCCGGATATTCTCAACGGCTATCAAGCGGTGCTCGCAGCCGGCGAAGAAGGCATTGATGATCCTCCCTACGTTGTGCTCCATCCCGACGGGACGTTTGAGATATACGCCGATTGGCACGGGCTGAATCCTATATATAACGGCGATTCCGCATGCGTCTTTCAAGCAGCACCGTAGGGGATATTTACCTAAACTCCGGACGCGAACCGCCTTCCCGACGCCGCGCTCCCTCCGGGAAACCGGCAAAGTCTAATGTTTGTGTGAGGATCGCATTTTGAAACGCAGCAATTTCTCTGGGAGTGCCGTCCCACTCAACAGACTGAAAAAGATAGGTAACCGCTTCCACAACATGCCGTGAGCTCGGTTTTTCTTGTATTGGACTATTACTGTAGCCTGTGAGAACCTCAATGAGCCACGGTAGCTGAAGATGGACTCCTACCGCAGGACGCGGTGGCGGGACATCAAAGACTGTTACTTTTATGTTCTACTCTAAAGAAAATGTTCCCGTATTCATATAAACTTTACCATTTATCTCTCTGTGGCTTGTTTCGCTACAGATGAAAGAGCATAAAAACTAGAATGATAATTATACCATACTATAGGATTTTTGGCAAATGGTCGCTTATCTTTTGGGGCGGGGATGATTTTTGGGGGGCCAATGTATGCGTGAGGCGCCGCCGTGGCGTTTCCGTACATTTCGAAATTGTTGTCCTTGATCTTCAATCTCTACGCCGAAGCCTGTGAGCTGCTCAAGTAATTCTCCCGGAAGTTCACCGGTATCGGGAATATCGCCCCACGGACCATGTCGACCTGGCAGATACGGCTCCATGCGCTCCGTCCCATCTTCAAGTTGGACGCGCACGAATTGCGTTTGTACAGCACTACGGAAGATAACGGTTTCTCCGTCGCGGATAACCGGCATATCAGCAACATTACGGATTTTTCCTGCGACGCGGCCCAGGACGACTGCGGGTTGTTGATCCCAGTTTTCCGGAAGAAGTTGCGTCAGTTCACTTTGCATAATGCTATCAGGGGTGTACGGTAATGAATGAAGGCCGATGCGGCCCGTAAGCGACGGAGCTATCGCATCAAACAATCTCGTTTTCCAATCAGGAAGTTGAGGCATACTACCTTTCCATTATATCTGTATCGCGCAAATTTTGTGATAGAATGAGTCGTCAAACAAGTCTAAGAAACTCATCGGCAGATATATCCGCGTCCTTGAGGATAGCAAGAGTGATGCCGCGGCCGAGGTCACGGCCTTGGTGCACGGGGACGGAGACAGATTTTTGATCTGATTCTCGGCTGAACACATGGTGACTGCCGTGGATCCTATCGAGGATATAGCCTTTCTTTTTGAGAACCTTGATAACTTTTCTTGCTGAGATAACGGGAAGTTTAGGCATACGCCCGTACCGACCGATGGTCTGACTGGGGAAGTGTAACGGTCTGGAGCGTTTCGATGAGACCATCCTCCGGGATGGGCCAATTGCGATCCGCGCGGGAGAAAAGCCATCCTTCCATGGCTTCTTTGAGGTTCTTTTGGGTCTCCTCAATCGTCAACCCGTCTGTGTGACATCCAGGGAGTGCAGGAACATATCCATGGTAGCCACGGCCGTCTTTGACGATGATCGTGCGGTAGGTGACTTTGGTCATACAAAAGAAAGTATACCATATTTTGCAGGTCTATTGATAACACCACAGAGGGTGTGTGCTATGATGGGAGTATGGCGGTCAACAAGCCATGGGTGCGGTGGGTACTTGCAGGGCTCGGATTCCTTTCTTTGGGTCTGAATGTCCTGTGGGGCATGAGCTGGTGGCGGGGAAAACAGGTGCAACCGGCAGGACGCACGGCCACAACGGTGACCAATGTGGTGGATGGCGATACGTTTGACACCAAGGATGGCGTACGCGTACGGCTCGTAGGCATGGATGCGCCGGAGTATCCCCAGGGGTGCCTATCCAAACGCGCCCGCGAACGGCTCAGTGAACTTATCCTGGGGAAAGACGTACAGCTGGAAGTGGTCGGAGAGGATCGTTTCGGCAGGAAAACTGCCTGGGTGACGATCGGGAAAGATATCCCCCTGAACATCGTTTTGGTCGAGGAAGGGCTCGCCACGGCTGATGAGATGGACGATAACCGCGGGGCGCTCCTTGCCCAAGCGGAAACCAAGGCGCAGGAAACAAAACGCGGCATCTGGTCTGCCGAGTGCACGAGCGCCCGCGTTGGGTGCACGATAAAAGGCAACTACCACAAAGGCACGAAGGAACGCACGTACCATCTGCCCGGCTGCTACAACTATAACCAAATCAGCATCAACCCCAACGAGAGCGACCGGTGGTTTTGTACCGAGGGTGAAGCAGAAGCGGCAGGGTTTGTCAAAAGCCGTGATTGTCCCGGCGGACGGTGATCCGGGATCACCTCTGTAAAACTTAACCTTCCGGGTTACATAGCTCTATTTGTGGCGGTGGGTAGCAACGAGGTACTTGAGGTCTTGGAAATCTTTGCGGGGGACGGTGTCCACTTCCAGATCAATGACGCGGCGACGGATATCGGAAACGTCGAAATCAATCTTATCTACTTTCTTATCAAGTGCTACGACTTTTTGATCTAACGCATTGACTTTTTGATCAACCACATCCACTTTTTCCTCTATGCGCGTCGTTTCTTTACTCACCGCCGAGATGATATGGGCTGCCAAATCGTCTAAGTCGCCGAGTGTGGTGGTTCTCGTGAGATCCCGAACGTTTTTTTTCATACAACGCAACTCTACCATGCTGGGTGGCTCTCTGCAATATGGTAGAATGGCCTCATGTTTGATTTCCTTTTTGGGCTCCTCTCGCATGATTTAGGCATAGATCTTGGTACGGCCAATACGCTCGTGTGGGTGCGGGGGAAAGGGATTGTGGTTCGCGAGCCGTCGGTGGTAGCCCGGCACCGGAAGACCAAACAGATTATTGCCATCGGCCGCGAGGCAAAGAAGATGCTGGGCAAAACGCCGACGACGATCGAGGCATTCCGGCCGCTGGCAGACGGCGTGATTGCGGATTTTGACGCCACGGCCGCGATGCTGAAACACTACATCACCCTCGTGCACCAGCAGGCCAAAACCCCGGGTTTGCCCAGAATTCCCCGGCCCAAAGTCGTGGTGGGAATTCCATCCGGCGTTACGGAAGTAGAGCGCCGGGCAGTGGTGGAGGCGGCCATCATGGCAGGAGCGCGCGAAGCGATCCTTATTGAAGAGCCCATGGCCGCGGCTATCGGCGCGGGCTTGCCGATTGAGGAGTCCACCGGAAGCTTTATCTGCGACATCGGCGGCGGAACGAGCGAAATTGCGGTGATGAGCTTAGGCGGTATCGTCGTGAACCGCAGTATCCGGACCGCCGGCGATGAAATGGACAGCGCCGTCGTATCCTTTATCCGGCTTAAATATTCGCTGCTTATCGGCGAGCAGACCGCGGAGGAGATTAAAATTGCCGTCGGATCCGCGTATCCGGTGGATAAAAGTGACCGGCAGACCGTGGTGCGCGGCCGCGACATTGAAACCGGCCTCCCTAAGTCCATCCGCGTGGGCGAGACGGAAATACGCGAAGCCATCTCGCCGGTGGTGCACGAGATAATCGAAGCGGTATCCGAGACCATCGAGGAAACCCCGCCGGAGCTGGTCGGCGACATCATCGAGCACGGGATTGTACTGGCAGGTGGCGGGGCACTTCTTCGCGGCATTGATAAGCTCATCGCCACGGAACTCAAAATGCCCGTGTGGATCACCGACGATCCGCAGACGGCGGTGGTGCGCGGGTGCGGGAAACTTTTGGATGACGCAGTCCTTCTTCGCAAAGTGAAAGTCGCTGCACGTAAAGTATAAGTGCCATTCGTGCGGGTCCTGCCAGTCGCGTATCCCGGCATTGCAGGCGCTGAGGTCGGCATACCTTGGTTCTCGCCCCGTCAAGGTCCAGACCTTCCTGGTGTTTAAGAAGTCTTTTGTGCCAAGGCCGTGACGGGGCTTCGAAAAGGTATGCCTCCCCGCGCCTTTGGCCAGACCCTCGCTCGTGTCACCCGCATGGCACACCTCCCCGCGCCTGGTATAATACAACTCATGCAACGGAACATTGCGACGATTATTTCTCGGATTTTTGAACCGCTGCTTTCCATGACCTTCGTGTTGATCCTGATCTCTTTGCAAGCAGGATTGACACTGCGGCAAACACTTCTTTGGCTGACTCTATTTATCGTTCCGCCAACGGTGTTACGGTTGTGGGCGAAAAAAACGTACGGGCTTGATTGGGATATAAAAGAGCGCCGCCGGCGCATCGTACCACTTGCCGTCCTGTTGGGGTTCATTGTCATAGATATCTTCCTTCTTCGGTTTTTTGGTCCACCTGCATTGGTACCACTTCTTCTGTTATTTTTGCTTTGGGCAATTGGATTTTTTCTTATTACCCTTGTGACGAAAATTTCCGGTCATACCAGCGGCAACGCACTTGCGACTGGCTTAGTTATTCAGTGGTTGGGATGGGGGTGGTGGCCGGTGCTCCTGATCGTTCCGTTGGTTGGGTGGGCGCGGGTGAAGACAGGTAATCATACAGTGGCGCAAGTGATTATGGGAGCGGTTTATTCGTGGGGACTTCTCCCATTGGTCACATTGGTCTGATTTGTCAAATTGGATAAGAGAGATATGAAGTTAGGCAAAGCCTTTTCCGATAGTCTTATTATCGAACAAAAAAAAGAAAAGCGGCCGGGAAAAGACGAAAGCGGTTCCTGGTGGTTGGGAGCCGGCCGGGCGCTCATGATGAGCACGGTCTTGTTCGTCGCGCTGTTTGTGCTGGCTTGGCGGCTGTTTGCCCTGACCGTCGTGGACGGCGGACGGTGGCGGTTACTTGCCGACGGCAACCGAACCCGGGAACTGGTGGCGCATGCCCCGCGGGGGATTCTGCTGGACCGCACCGGCAAACCGCTGGTGGTGAATACCCCGCAGTACCGGCTGATCGCGCCGTGCGATGGGGGGAGGCAGGAGTGCCGCCAGCAGTTGTCCAAAGAGCAGGGAGAGGCCATCGCGGCTGCGGGATTGCCGGCGGGGACATTTTTGGAAGTAGACTACCAGCGCCAGTACCCATACGGGGAAGCGCTGGCTCACGTTTTGGGCTACACCGGCGAACTCTCAGAAGATGAATTGGCTGCCGAATACTATAACTTACGCGGATACAAACGCGGTGACCGGGTAGGACGCATGGGTGCCGAGGCTACGTTTGAGGAGAGGCTGCGCGGCCGGGACGGCAGGGAGTTGGTAGAAGTGGATGCAGAGGGCAAGATTCTGCGTTCACTGGGCCGCGATCCGGAGGTACCCGGGGAAGACATCGCGCTGTCGCTTGACGGGGGCGTGAGCCGCATTGCGGCGCAGGCGTTTCCGGCGGGGGCCCGCGGTGCCGTGGTGGTTTCCAAGCCCGCAACCGGGGAGATACTCGCGATATATTCCAGCCCGTCATACTCACCCAATGCATTTTCCGTGGGACTTTCCCGAAGCGATTACGATCGATTGACCGATGATGAGGCAACTCCGCTGTTTAACCGCGCCATCGGCGGCGTGTACCCGCCGGGTTCGACGTTTAAACTCGTCACTGCCGTTGCCGGACTTGAGGAAGGGGTCATAACCGACACGACGACGGTGGAGGATAGCGGGGTTTTAACCATTGGGCCGTATCGCTTTCCGAACTGGTACTTTGCGCAGTACGGCAAAACCGAAGGGGCAGTTGGTATCGTGAAAGCATTGCAACGAAGCAACGACATCTTTTTTTACAAAGCGGGCGAGTGGTTGGGGATCACGAAGCTTACCGCGTGGGCGAAGCGGTTAGGGATAGGAGCGCCATTGGGCGTGGAGCTTGCAGGTGAGGCAGGGGGGCTGATGCCGGATCCGGCATGGAAGAATGCGCACTTTACCAGCGAGGCAGACAGGCAGGCCCGCAACAATGAATGGTATCTGGGCGATACGTATCATGTAGCCATCGGTCAGGGGTACCTTTTAACTACTCCATTGCAGGTGAATAGTTGGACCAATATCATTGCAAATAACGGAAAGCTTTGCAGACCGACGATCACGAGAACGCAGAACTCAATGACCAGAACTCAAAGAGAAAATTGTAAAGACATAGGGATTAAAAAAGAAACGATAGATTTGATTACGGAGGGGATGCAGAAGGCGTGCGAACCCGGAGGGACGGGGTGGCCGCTGTTTGGATTCGGCATTCACAAATTAGACCAATTAGACCAATTGGACAAATTAGTTAAAATTCCCATGGCGTGCAAAACCGGGACAGCAGAGTTTGGGGATCCGAACAATAAAACGCACGCGTGGTTCACAGCGTTCGCCCCACTTCCGAAGCTCGATTCCGGGAATCAATATATCAAAAGTGATCAGGATTCCCGGAATCAGACGGTGATTATCGGCGAGCCGGAGATATCCGTCACCGTCCTGGTAGAAGGAGCCGGCGAGGGGAGCTCCGTCGCCGCGCCCATCGCCAAAAAAATTCTGGAGGAGTGGTTTAGCCGCTAGCGGGGGGGAGGCGAAAAAGTCGTCGTTTGATGAGGTATGAGAAACTCCGGAGTGCAAAGGACAGTTTTTTCCCCGTTGGATTGATGCTTTCCCCCCGATCATGGCGGATGGGGAGGTTTCGCAAGAAGACGATGTGCCAGCCGGCACGGCGAACTTTCGGGAAAAAGTCAAATTCTTCACCGTAAATAAAAAGCTTGGGATCAAAATATGGAAACGGCGGCAACGCACTGCGGCGTACCAGAACGCAGCCGGCATTTAGATACGGGACGGGGTAGGGAGCCGGAAAGAGAATTTTCTGTTTGTTCACAATCAATGATACTGTCTGTTCAACGAGATATTCGCTGACTCCGCGAAGGGAGAGACGACTGGCGGTAAATAGCATCCTCCCCGTGGCGTCGACCTGTTCCGGTCCGACGGCTCCGACGTCGGGGTGCGTGTCAAGATATGCGATCATGCCCTTGATGCTTTGTTTGTTGACGATCGTGTCAGGGTTTAGGAGTAAGATATACTCACCGCGGCTTTTTCGGATACCGATATTGTTCCCCTGTCCGAATCCCCAATTTATTGTATTGCGTATGAGACATACTGAAGGAAAGTGATGCACCACCGTTTGACACGTAAAGTCGGTAGAGTTGTTGTCTACCAGGATGACTTCATGCGCGACGCCATGAAGAGACCGAGTCAGTGACCGGAGGCATCCGCGAATTTCCCGTCCTGAATTCCAGGTCACTACTATTGCGGAGATTCCATGCATACAATACCTCGAACGTGCGATAATTGTATCATGGGAAATCGCTAGATTCTGAAACGACTCTCACTGGAGAACCGGAGATATCGGTGACGGTACTGGTTAAGGGAGGAGGAGAAGGAAGCAGTGTAAATAATTGCAATGAGAGGAGTTAGGCATGAAGAGAGAGCGGGATGTGGATAAGCTGGTTTATGACGTAGTAGCTTCTCATAAAGGTGGTTGCTAACGGAGCTCTGTTGATACGGCGGTATGAGGCCATAACTTTGAGAGACGGTAGATATGTTACTGGTATTCCAGCTTTATATAGTCGTATCGCTAGTTCTAAATCTTCTGCTTTTATGACATCATCTAATGATTCATTAAACCCACCCTGTTTTATATAGACACTTTTTTTTATAGCGACGTTGCCGCTAGCAAAGCCTTGTACGCCAAAAACTATCTTATACATCGTAAACAATTTCGTATAATAGTCTAAATCATCTGTAGCCCACCGTATAAATAATCCACCGTCATGATGAATATAAGGTCCTGCAAGAACACTTAGTGAATGATGCACTTCGAATTGATCGGCTATTTTTTCTAGATGATTTGGAGGTACGATACAATCTGCATCGACAAAGACCATAATATCCCCGTGCGCCTGTCGCACCCCGGCGTTTCGAGCGGCTGATGCGCCTTTTTTTGTTTCGCGGATGATCCGTACACCATAGGATTTGGCTATATTATACGTTTGATCGAGCGAATTATTGTCTACGACAATTATTTCATAGGGTTCGTTCGTTTGTTGATTCACTAAAGCAGTAAGACAAGATCGGATATATAATTCTTCGTTATATGCAGGTATGATAACGGAGATAAGGGGATTTTTGCGTTGAGTCATATTTTTTTATGATACATACATTATACTATGTTCATGAATACAGTATGGAAGAACGCCCAAAAGATTGCCTATGAAGCACTTCGCGCGTGTGAGACACCCTTAGGTTTAACTACAGGCGTTCACCATTTTGTCGATTTGTGGGCGCGGGATAGCTTGTTTGCTACATTTGGCGCAACCGCGATCGGCGACTACGATACAACGAAAAAAACGATTGAAACTTTCTTGAAATATCAACGCAGCGATGGCCTCGTTCCCTATCGGATCCAGCGAGCTGCCACTTCGGTGTGGAAGTATCTTGGTAAGCCACGCTATCTCCCAACCCCAATTGCAAATTTCCGTTCTCACCAGTCGGGCGGATTAGTGCTTGACGGAGGACTCATGACGATTATTGCCACCAGCGAGTATGTGCAAAGAAACCATGACAAGAAGTTTGTGAAAGCGAACTTCGGCAAGCTTACGTATGCTATCGATTGGTACTTTGAGCGTTTCGGATGCAATCTTATCTCTGAATGGTTTTTGTGCGAGTGGGCGGATGCGGTCTTGAAGGCTGGTAAAACACTCTACACCAATGTACTTTATGCGAAAGCGGTGAGCGGCATGAGTGAGCTTGCCAAGCTCCTTGGTCATCAGGAATATGCCGGCCGATATCGGGATCTCGCAAAAAAGATCCAACAACAGATCCAGACAGAATTTTGGAACGGCAGGTATTTTGCCGACTGGATAGACTGGAAGCGGCAGGATTATTTTGCATCACACCCCAATATGCTTGCGATCCTGTTCGGATTAGCAGATGCTACGCAGGAGCGCGCAATACTGGGCTATGCGAAGATTCATTGTTGGAATTCTTTTACCCTTGAAACAAACCATCCCCGCTATCCGTTTTGGCGCATTCCTATATTTCATCATGTCATCGGCATGGGGGATTATCACAACCGTGGATGCTTATGGCTCCAGCCGGGAATTTTGTATGCGGTAGCGTTGTGCCAAACAGGGAAAAAAGCTGAGGCAAAACGAGTATTGACGAAAATTTCAGAAAAAATAGTGAAATATAATGGTATCTATGAAGTGTACGAAAAAAACGGTTCACCGGTGAACCGTTTTTTCTACAGAGCAGAACACCCGTTTGCCTGGTCCAGTGGGTTATTTCTGTGGGCCAATGACCTAGTGTTTGGCAAAAAATAAAAAGTTTGTTACGCTTAACGCAATGGATGAAGAGATTGCCTATTGGGTAGGGTTTAGCGTATTTCCCGGGATCGGGCCGGTGCGGTTTAAGCTCCTCCTTGACTACTTTGGCACAGCCCGCGCCGCGTGGAAGGCCTCAGGGTCGACGCTTAAAAACATTAAACTCGGCGAACGCCTGACGGATGAATTCATCGATTTCCGGCGAGACTTTGATGTCGATGATTACCTTGGACAACTGGAAAAAGAACGCGTGTCGGTGCTGACGCTCAACGATCCCAAGTATCCCGCACTATTAAAACAGATTTCTGATGCGCCATTCCTTTTGTATATCAAAGGACACAACAACAAGGAGCCGATCAATCTGGAGCGAACCATTGCCGTGGTGGGGACGCGGCAGATTACCCCGTACGGAGCCCACGTGACGCAGCGACTAGTCCAAGGTTTGGTGGCCTATGGCTTTACCATCGTTTCGGGCATGGCGTACGGGGTGGATGCAGCCGCCCACGCCTCGGCCATCGATGCCGGGGGCAAAACCATTGCGGTGTTGGGTTGCGGTATTGACATTATCGCTCCGCCCAGCAATGCTAGGTTATATCACCAGATTGGTGAGGAGGGGCATGGTGCGATTGTTTCCGAGATGCCGTTGGGGCTACGGCCGAACAAGGGTTTGTTTCCGGCACGCAATAGAATTATTAGCGGATTAAGTTTGGGGGTAGTAGTTACCGAGGGAGCGGATGATAGTGGCGCTTTGATTACGGCACGGAATGCGGCCGAACAGGGACGGGAGGTGTTTGCGGTGCCCGGGCCGATCACCAGCCCGTATAGCAGGGGGCCGTTTAAGTTACTGAAAAGTGGGGCAAAGCTTGTTGAGTCCGTTGAAGACATTATTGAGGAATTGGGGATAAGCAATACAAGCAAGACCAGCAAGGCCGGTTACTTCGCAAAACCAAAAGGGGAGACGAAAGAAGAAGAAAAAATACTTGCACTGCTTGCGGATCGGCAGCGGCATATTGATGAGATCGTCACTGCGTCGGGCTTGACCGCGTCAAACGCGGCTGCTACACTTACGATTTTGGAAATGAAAGGAATAATCAAGGATTATGGAGAGAAGACTTACGGAATATGCAGTTAATCATCGTTGAATCACCAACCAAAGCCCGAACGCTTACGAGATTTCTTGGCGATAAAGAATATCGCGTGGAGGCCACCATGGGGCATATCCGGGACTTGCCCAAAGCGGCGCTCGGCGTGGACGTGGAGCATGATTTTGCGCCGTCGTATGTCATACCCAAACTGAAACAGAAGCGGGTGGGGGAGCTCAAAGAAATCGCGAAAAAAGCGGATGGCATAATTCTGGCTACCGACCCCGACAGGGAAGGAGAAGCGATCGCGTGGCACGCGCTAGAGGTGATACGTGACATGAAACATGTGACACGTAAAAAAGAAAACAGCAAAAAATTATCTTCTGACGTCTCACATATCGCGTCTCACGTGTCACGTATCGTCTTCCACGAAATCACCGAGCACGCCATCAAAGATGCACTCGCACATCCCCGCGAGATTGACATGCAGCTTGTGGACGCCCAGCAGGCCCGCCGGGTGCTTGACCGGCTCGTCGGGTATAGGCTGTCTCCGCTCCTCTGGCAGAAACTTTCCAAACGCTGGCTTTCTGCCGGCCGCGTGCAGTCGGTAGCGGTGCGCTTGATCGTCGAGCGCGAGCGGGAAATTGCGAAGTTTACGAGTCAGGAGTACTGGACTATCCAGGGACTGTTTAGAACTCAGAACACAGAACACAATGACCAACAAATTATTGCCGAATTAGTTTCAAAAGACGGGGTGAAATATGAAAAGACATTGACGTTTGACCTGTTTGACGGGAAGTATACGACGACCTCCTCAGCTATCAGCGATCAGCCGTCAGCTGTAAGCATTATCAAAGACCTGAAAGCGCCGTTTGTCGTTTCTGCAGTTGACAAAAAGGAAGTTCGGCGAAACCCTCTGCCTCCATATACAACGAGCACCCTGCAGCAGGATGCCGGACGGAGATTGTATTTTTCCGCCAAAAGAACCATGCAGGTGGCGCAGAAACTGTATGAGGAAGGACTCATTACCTACCACCGTACGGACAGCGTGAACCTGGCTGAGAAATTTTTGGGTGAGGCCCGATCATACATCGAAGCAACATACGGAAAAGCGTATGTGCCGGCGATGCCCCGGCGCTTCAAGACAAAATCAAAAGTTGCTCAGGAGGCGCATGAAGCAGTCCGTCCTACGGACGCAAATTTGTCCAATTTGTCCAATTTGACTAATTTGGAATTAAATCACGATCACAGCCGGCTCTATGATCTTATTTGGAAACGGGCAGTGGCCAGCCAGGCGGCGGAGGCGGTTTTTGATTCAACGACGATCGATATCACCAGCACAAATGGGTATCTGTTTGAGGCGCAGGGATCAGTCATCAAATTCGACGGATTTTTAAAAATCATCGGCCGACCTGCCTCGCCGGCGGGCGGGGAGAACGGAGAAATTGTTGTCCCCGATGTTGCGGTAGGTCAGGCGGTAGCATTGCAAGAGGCAAAGCCAGAACAGCATTTTACCAGTCCGCCGCCGCGCTACACTGAAGCGAGTCTGGTCAAAACTCTTGAGGAAAAAGACATCGGCCGACCCAGCACCTACGCCCCGATTATCTCTACCATTCAGGAGCGGCAATACGTGACGCGCGAGGAAAAAAAATTGGTTCCGACCGAGCTTGGCAACGCCGTGACGGATTTTCTTGTCCAATATTTTCCGGATATCATGGATCTTCCGTTTACGGCAAAAATGGAAGGCAATCTCGATGCGATCGCAAACGGAGAAACAGCGTGGGTGCCGGTGATTGCGGAGTTTTACGGACCGTTTGAAAAGCGGTTAAACGAGACCTACGAGACGGCAGATAAAGTGAAAGTTGCCGAGGAGGTCATTGATGAGAAGTGTCCGGAGTGCGGCAACCCTTTGGTGATCCGGATGGGGCGCTACGGCAAATTTGTGGCATGCAGCACGTTTCCTGCCTGTCGCTATACCCGGCAGAATGCCGTCAAGATTGACATGAAGTGTCCACGCTGCGGCGGTGACATCGTGATAAAAAAAAGCAAGCGCGGCAAAACGTTTTACGGCTGCAGCAATTACCCCACGTGCACGTTTGCGGCATGGAAGAAAGAAGACATAAAGTAGCCAATTTGACTAATTTGTCCAATTAGACTAATTTGAAACTATGGATGATCGCAGGCGGACATTGGCAGCCGTGACTCTGCTGTTTGGATTTTTTATCCTCATAGCAATTGTCGTGGGAGTGCTTTTTTCCGGGAGAAAACCGGTGTCTCCGGTGCCGGAAGATAACGCCATCAAAATTATTTTTATCTCTCCCACGCCGGTCCCGTTGGCTTCGCCGTCGGCAACACCGGGCCCCACACAGAAGAGCAAGCCGTAACTGCTACGTATGCAAACGCTTCTTGCACTCGATCAGTCGCTGTTTCTTTTCCTTAATCATCTCCCGCACGGATGGTTAGGAAATGCGCTGGGACTTTTGTTATCCGGTGCGGGAACAGCGGGGCTGGTGTGGTTTGCCCTGGGTTTCCTGTTGTTTTTGAAAGAAGAGAAGAAAGACCGTTGGTTTTTTGCGCCGCTTATTGCGGCAGGGGGAGCCAGCTGGCTGATGGCCGAAAGAATCCTCAAGCCGCTGATTGCCCGGCCGCGGCCCAGTGCAGACATAGGTTCCGTCATCCTGGGTATGGACCTTAACGGTTCGTATTCTTTTCCTTCTGGTCACGCCACCATCGCGTGGGCGATGGCGGTGGTGCTCTCCCGCAAAGAACCGAAATGGCGATGGATCTTTTATTTGTTGGCTATCCTTATATCCTTTTCCCGCATCTACATAGGCAAGCACTTTCCCCTGGATGTGGTCGCGGGCGGATTGCTGGGGTGGGGTATTGGCTACATATCGCTTTTTGTTGCCAGCCGTTTCAGAATGCTCCGGCGCACGCCGACCGACCTGATATAATAGTTTAATGATGAAACTCAACGCTCAGGAGCTTCGAACAACGGTGCCGGATCCTGAAGTAGCCAAATCCATCAAGAGAAATCCCATTACCATAATCCTCGACAACGTGCTGGATACTTACAACGTGGGATCCATTTTTCGCCTGGCGGATGCGGTGGCGGCGGAAAAAGTCATTCTCTGCGGACAAACATTAACGCCGCCAAACTCACGGATTAAAAAAGCATCGATTAATACGTGGCAATGGGTGAGTTGGCAATATCTTCCGACTGCATCGGAAGCTGTTGCCCAATGCCGAATGCTAAATGCTAAATGCCAAATATCTGCGGTAGAACAAGACCCTAGAAGTCAACCGTTTTATCAGGTGAAATATGAATTGCCGCTCGCGATTGTGGTGGGCAATGAAACCACCGGCGTTTCAAAAGACGTGCTTGATATGGCGGATATGATCGTCGAACTGCCGATGTGGGGGGTAAATAAGAGCTTAAACGTCATGGTTTCCTGCGGCATCATCCTCTACGAAATTATGAAGCAAGAGAGATAATATATTATCTCTCTAATATATTACCATGTTAACACGTTAACATGAGACGTACATTCATCCTTATTGGAATAGCATTGTTAGTCATGTTTGCTCTTTTTAGCCGCGAGGTGAAGCGCGGGGTAATGAGGCAGGCGGATTTTGACGTGACGGTGAGGTTGCAGGACAAGATACCGTCCCGCTTCGACGAACTCATGGACGACGGTGCGATTTTAGCAGACGGCGTAGTATCTTCTGTCATCGTATTGGGGATTACGGTGTGGGGATTGGTGATGAAAAAGGGCATCCGCCGCAAAGCGGGAGTGCTGATGCTGCCGCTTGCGTTTGTTGCGCTAACGGCAATTGAAATATACGGAAAAAACGTTTTGCCGCACCCCGGACCGCCGTTTTTCATGATCAAGCGCCCGACGACGATTTTTCCCAAATTCCACGTCGTCCAGCCGTACGCGTATCCTTCCGGCCACGCCGCACGCAGCACGTTTTTGGCAATTATGTTCGTCTCGCTTGTCACATATCGCCTATCACAAAAACGGGAACGACGGAGGTGGTGGTTGATCGGAGGGATTGCAGGATATGTAGTGTTTGTCTACGTAAGCCGCATCTATCTGGGCCACCACTGGTTATCTGATATTGTGGGCGGCGCGCTCCTAGGCGGAGGATTGGGAATACTTACCGTTGGCTTCCTATAAATCAATCGATTGATTTATAGTAAACGGGGATCGGAACGTACTTTTGGATCAAACTCCAAGTAAATCGTTTGCAATTTTTTTACGTTTAGATTATACTATCGGCCATTGTGAGAGAAATTTGTTACGACCATGGCGGTGGCGGTGGAGGACTACAAAGTCCTGATTTTTCGGCTGCGCATGATGTCATTACGCGAACCATTCCCGTTGATACATTTGTTGCGCGCTACCGCGTCGAGCATCCGCAAGTTATCGAAGCGCTTCGAGTATATCCTCCATTGTGTTATCTGCTCGGGAGAGTTACCGATGAACCACAAATACGAGATAGTCACCCCGACGGCGTAGAGCGTCATGTGTATTATCTTTCCGAAGGATCCGGTATGTTTGGATTGACGCATCCGGAAGATGCGATGCGATGGCGCGGAATATTTAATCATATCATGGGAACGGCTCGTCAAGTATACTGGCTGGCCGATCGCCTTACTCGGGCGACTACTGCGGAAAGGGAAACGTTTGGCCAACGGGGGTTTGACGTTAGCACGTTTGTCGCGATTAACCCATTGATACTCCGTGATTTTATGTTTATCTCTCATGCTGGACGCCGGCAGATGGATGAATATAATTGGCATGGGCTTCGAGACGCGGTGCATCCGAGCGGCGACAGCGGAAAGAACACGATAGAACTACTGAGAGCAGAACGTGCAGATCCAACTTTTTTGGATTTGATGCGGGTGGAGATGCACGCGGATCATTTGGCGGTTACGGCTGACAGTGGACTGTTTCCGGATATGGTGGATAACGTGTTGACGTATCCCGACTGGACGTTCGGGCAGAAACCGCAATCGTTGTCAGAGCGTTTTTCCGGTCTTCGCAAGAGCGGGCGTGCAGAAGTGAATGTACTTGATATTCTGGAACGGTGCGGTACGGCATTTGAACGGGCGCTGAAGGAGATCGTGAGCCCGACCATTTTTGAAGACATGGCGCACGCCGGACCCCATGAATGGGAAACACGAATTAGACAGACTTATTGCGCGGCTTCTGGTCTTACGGTTGCAGAAGTTTTTCCGGGCTATCTCCAGCAATTTCCTCAAGCCGCAGGACGTTAGGTTTGGGAACATTAAGTCAGATCGCGAATAGCTTGCAATAGCAAGGGGTTTTTGATACAGTCCGTTCACTGCCTTAAGGAGGTGAAAGCGATGGGTGCAATTAGTTCTTTTTCCACAGTTTTTCCAGATGCTCGCGTGGAAACAATTGACGGGGAAACATTCGTCACGTGTGCCGAACATGCCGGCGCGTACGTAAGAATGGTCGGAGCGGGAATTCTACGTACTTATTTTTGTGAACCAAACCACCCAGGTGAAACTCCTCATGTATTATACATATCGCAACTTGGTGCAACGGAAGAAAAATTAAAAGAACTGAAGTTACGTACAGAACAAGAGTTGTTGCCTGCTATGTACAGGGAGTATACTGTTCGCAGGGAGTATACTATTCAACCAGGACAGCCAGAACACGAAGTTTAAAAATTTCCAGATATGTGGCTATTGACGGGGGGCATAGAGTTCCCATATAATAAAGGAAGCAATGAGTGATTAAGCCGTAAGACCATTGGTTTACAGGGCATCACGAACCCCGACCACTGGTCGGGTTTTTGATCTCATTGAGCTCGTTACAAAGTTCTTTGACCCCGCCACCAAACTTACCTCGCGCTGGAGGCTTACAGCCTCGCACTCGCGAGGGGCGTTGGTGCGAGGGTCTGCGTCGCGAGCTTCGCTCGCTCCTTGACAATCGAATGGTGATAGGAATGTAAATTGATGTAAGCAGCAATGTCTTACGTCAATTCTTTTTGAGAGTTTGATCCTGGCTCAGGATGAACGCTGGCGGCG
>CAYIWI010000010.1:0-19670 GCA_964367065.1 uncultured Gammaproteobacteria bacterium | reverse complement strand
GCATACTAGGTTAAGGTTGTCATTCCCGCGAAAGCGGGAATCCAGTCTTTCAGACTTTTGGTTTAAAAAACTGGATCCCCGATCAGGTCGGGGATGACTGGAGAAAGGGTTATTTCACCGTCACACTCTTTGCCAAATTTCTCGGCTTGTCCGGGTCAAAGCCGCGGCTGATGGTTAAATAATAGGCCAACAGCTGTCCGACCATGACGATCGGGATGATGGTGGCCTCGCGGGCGTCAGCGACCGGCAAATACACGTCAAAGATTTCATGCGGTTTATGCGAAATGCCAATAATAAAGCCTCCGCGTGCTTTCATTTCCATTGCGCCTGCCAGATTGGCGCCGTACGTTTCATCGTTGGGGAGTATCGCGATCACTGGCGTGCCGCGTTCGACCAGCGCCAACGGCCCGTGTTTGAGTTCACCGGCTGCCAGACCCTCGGCATGGATGTAGGAAATTTCTTTAATCTTTAAGGCAATCTCGAGTGCCGCGGGATACGAAAGACCGCGTCCGATCACGTAGATGTGGCTGGATTTTTTGAGTTTTTTGGCAAGCGCCTCAATGCGCGCCACAAATGCCGGCGCCAGTACTGCTTTTCCGGCTTTGGCCGCCAAGGTGAGCACCCGCTGTCCCTCGGCTACATTTCCGGCCAGGGCATACGCCAAAAGGGTCAGATGGGCAAGCTTTCCGGTAAACGCCTTGGTGGACGCCACTGCCTTTTCTGGACCTGCGCCGATCACCATGGTATAGTCCGCCATGCGCCAGAGCGTTGACCCCAAGACGTTGACCAGCGCAAAGAGTTTGGCATGTTTAGCCTTGGCTTTTTTGACGGTTTCTAAGAGGTCCATGGTTTCGCCGGATTGGGAGAGGGCCATGACCAGGCTTTTGTCATCTAAAAAGTCCAGCTCGTAGCCAAATTCGCTGCCGATGGCGGCGTTGGCGTGGCTGTGCGCGATTTTGGAAAACAGGTACGTGCCGGCCAAGCACGCATAGCTGGCTGTGCCGCAACCGACCAGATAGGTACCGGCCGACTTTTTGATGATCGCTGCCAGTTTACCCGCATGGTCGGCGTTATCCGCTGCGATATCGGCAACCACAGAAGGCTGTTCATGGATTTCTTTGAGCATAAAATAGGGATACGATCCCTTTTCCGCGGCAGTGACCGACCAGGTGAGGGTCTGCTTTTTGGGCATCACGCGGTCGCCGGTGCGGGCATTAAAGATCATCACGCCCCGACCAGAAACCAGCGCCATTTCGTCGTCTTCCAAAAAATGGACCTGTTTGGTGTGGGGCAGGATCGCCGCGGCGTCGGAGGCCAGATAGTTTTCCTGGTGGCCGAATCCTACGACCAGAGGCGAGCCGTTCCTCACCGCCACAAACTGGTTGTTGGCGGTATTCATGACGATAAATGCATTGAGGCCCTCCATTTCATTGAACGCTTTTTGTACCGCTTTACTAAAAAGCATGGTCTTGGCGTATTCCTCGATCAGATGGACGGCCACCTCAGTATCGGTTTGCGACACGAACCGGTGCCCCTTCGTAAGGAGCCGCTTTTTGAGTTCTTCGTAATTTTCCACAATGCCGTTGTGGATGATGGCGATGGAGTGCGTGCAGTCCAGGTGCGGGTGGGCATTTACCTCGGTGACGCCGCCGTGCGTGGCCCAGCGCGTGTGGCCAAAGGCAAACGAACTTGCTGGCATATCGGAGACGGTTGCATCGCCGATTTTGCCGGTTTTCTTTTTGACAATTATTTTATTGGTCACATTGGTCGGATTGGTCGGATTGGTTAATTTCGCCGCAACAGCGGCGACTCCCCAGCTGTCATAGCCCCGGTACTCAAGCCGTTTCAATCCTTCAAAAACGATTGTTGCCGCATCTGTCCGCGGACCGACATAACCGAAAATACCACACATAGAGCCTCCTTCGGAGAATGCAGAAATCTACAAATCTGCAAATCTACAAATATAATGATGTAAATGAAGAAATAAAAGAAGCAGACTCATTTGTTGATCCTTTGGCCCGAACGTTGCCGTCCGGATTTATGCGATCAGCATTGTGGTAGAGAGTGCTACCAAAGGGTACCCGCAGATGTATCGATAACTCAGAACAAATTCTTCGAATTTTTCTGAGCAAACCCTTTCCTCGTATCACTGAAAATTTCGCAAAGGCGAAGCCTTTTCAAAATCTTACGATTTCAGCGAAATTTTTAGTGCCACACGCTTACTATTGTCCAATTCCGCTCCCTGTAAAAGAACCTCCTTGCTTTTGTATGCTAGGCGTTCGTCTGTGCCTTGTCAAGTTTTCACGGATGTGATACAAAACAACCAGCAATGAAAAAGCACGTGTACGTGTCCGTGATGGGAACAATCGGCGCCGGAAAAACGACGGTATCCAAGCTATTAGCCAAGGAATTGAACTTTCAGCTCCTCGAAGAACACTTTGGCGAAAATGCATTCTTGCCACGTTTTTATCAAGATATGAAGCGTTGGGCGTTTCATTCTCAAATGTTTTTTCTTATGGAAAAAATTAAACAGATGTTGGAAACGCACAAGATTCTAAAAAAATATTCAGTAGTTCAAGATACCCCTATTCAACAGGATGCGCTTTCCTATGCGAAAGCGCAGTACATTTTGGGGAATATGGATGATGCCGAATGGTGGCTTTACCTTAAGGTTTATCGGGCGTTTGAACCGTTTTTGCCCGTGCCGGACTTGATTATTTATTTGGAAGCCTCCGCAGAAAGTTTGCTAGGACGAATTCAACGGCGAGGTCGCGCCTACGAACAGAAAATTCCCACGAACTATTTAGAGCTTCTTGATATGCTTAACCACCGATGGCTTAAAGAGAATCAATCCATCCCGACGCTCATCGTAGAGACTGATCACCTAGATATTGTTCGGAATAAAAAAGCAAAAACAAAGCTGGTTTCGTATGTCAAAAGCGCATTACAAACAAAACCTCTTTCCGGTTCTACACGACACATATTACGCCTCCACCAGCTTGATATATAAGCCATATGCAGAAAGGCAAACTTATTGTTTTTGAAGGCACCGATGGTTCGGGCAAGCGTACACAACAGGCGCTGCTTACCGATGTTCTGAAACGACGGCAGACGCCGTTTGCCACGATGGATTTTCCCAGGTATAAAGAGTCGTTGTTTGGGCAACTTGCCGGCAGGATGCTCAAAGGAGAATTCGGCGGCATTGATCAGCTCCCTTCGCATTTGGCAGTGCTGCCGTTTGCGGCTGACCGGTGGCTTTTAAAACAGGATCTTCTCGGTTGGCTTGATGCGGGCAAGATCGTGGTGAGCAACCGTTATACGGCGTCCAGCGCCGTCTATTACGGAGCAAAATTGCCCCAGGACCGTCGCCGCGATTTTATCCGTTGGGTGTATACGATGGAACAGGATGTGATTGGTTTGCCCAAAGAAGACCTCGTGATTTATTTCCATTTGCCGACAGACCTCGCGCAGTCCCTCATCAATAAACGCGCAGCCGCAGGCGTCCAGCCGAAAGATATCTATGAAAAAAACGAACAGCTCCTCGTAACGGTTGAAACGCTCTACCGTGAACTGATTGCCGAGCGCCCAAACTGGCGGGTGATAGAATGTGCCAAGGACAATCAGATCCGGACACGCGAGGATATCCACAAGGAAGTACTTGACCTCCTTGCCACCGAGGGAGTACGTTGAGAGAAAGCACTATGCACAGGAAGACAAAACGAAACGGGAAAGGGAGACTTACCGTGATAGCCGGCCCGATGTTTTCCGGCAAAACCAACAAACTCGTTGCGATGGTGGAAGTCTTCACGCGCATGGGATACAAAGTCCTTACGGTCAAACCCAAACTCGATAATCGGTACGGCGGCAAAGAAGAAATTCACTCCCACGATCACAAAAAAACGCCGGCAATAGTTGTGGATGGCGAGACACCCGAGGCAATTATTGAAAAAATAGTAAATACCCGCGCGGACAAGGTGATTTTTGATGAAGTGCAGTTTTTCGACAAGGGAAAAGTCATGGAGGTCATTGATGTTTTGCGAAAACGCGGCATTCACGTGATTGCGGCAGGGCTCCTCTACGATTATCAGCGAAAACCGTTCGGCTCAACGCCCGATTTACTTGGTCTTGCGGATGAACGGCTGGAGCTTTTTGCCGTTTGCCAGAAGTGCGGCAGCCTCGCCCGCCATACGGAGCGGGTATCAGGCGGCAAGGGGCAGATTGTGGTGGGTGCGGAAAATATGTATATTGCAAGTTGCGAAAAGTGCCATAAGATTTATAAATAAAGAAAGGAGGGTCGTATGGTGGACCCAGGAAAGGTAGAGGGTGGAAGAATTATTATTGAGGGTCAGTATGGAACATACGTGTCCACAAGGGTTCCGGACCCGGTAAAAGAAGGGGATACTGACCAGATCGATCCGGGTGAGACACAGGAACGGCCGGTAACTTCGCAAGGAGAATAAGATGAAAGGGAAAATTTCTGCAAAAGCGCCGGTGGTGGGGGGCAAACAGTATCATATTGCCTGCAAAGCAGGCGATGTTGCTTCGGTTGTGCTTTTGCCCGGAGACCCGGGACGCGTGGGGAAAATTGCCTCCGGTTGGGACACTAGCCGCGAAGTTAGCCACCACCGTGAATATCACACGATGACGGGGAAATTCAAAGGAGTGGACATTTCCTGCACGAGTACCGGCATTGGCTCCCCGTCGGCGGTGATTGCCGTGGATGAACTGGCGCGGATCGGCGCAGATACGTTTATCCGTGTGGGCTCAACCGGAGCGCTCCACGCACATATGCAGCTAGGGGATCTGGTCATCTCCACCGGTGCGGTGCGGCTTGACGGCGCATCGAAAGATTTAGTGATGCCGGAGTATCCGGCGGTTGCCCACTACGAAGTGGTCATGGCGCTCATCCAAGCAGCGGAAGAACTTAAGGTGCGCTACCACGTCGGCATCACCGCCTCAACGGATACGTTTTATACGGGGCAAGGGAGACCGGCACTCGGCGGCTATTTGCCGAGCTTCAAAGAACATATCTTGGAAGACATGCAAAAAGCAGGTGTCCTCAATTTTGAAATGGAGGTCAGCGCACTTTTGACTGCCGCCAATATCTTCGGCAAACGGGCGGGGGCAGTCTGCGTGGTGATTGCCAATCGAGTGACGGATGAATTTCAAATCACCGATGCAATGGAAAAAAACGCAGGTGCCGTGGCATCATTGGCGGTCACCATCCTGGCCAAGTGGGATAAAGAAAAAGAAAAGAAAGGGAAAAAATTCCTCTATCCCGATATCCTTACATGAAGACTGTCATTTACCTCGTCCGTCACGGCGAGGTGCATAATCCGGAGAAGATTTTTTACGGCAGACTTCCTGGGTTCGGATTAAGTGAGTTAGGAAAAAGCCAAGCGGAAACGCTTGCGGCGTTTTTGAAAACCCGTCCGATTGCCGCCCTCTACACCAGTCCCTTGGAGCGTGCCCGTCAAACCGTGGAGTATGTGGTTCGTCATTTTTCGCATCTTGCACCCATCGTTGATGAGCGCATCATTGAAGTTGGGTCACCGCTGGAAGGGAGATCCTGGGAGGAACTTGAACTCAAACACTGGAATTTTTATGGCTACCGCGAACACCTCCAGGGCGGCGGGGAGAGGCTAAGCGACATTTGGAAGCGCATGCGGACATTTCTTACGGAAGCTGCAAAAAAGCACCGCGGTCAGGAAATTGTGGCGGTTACCCACGGCGAGCCTATCATGGTGACGCACACGAAGTACACCGGTAAGCGATTGCGCCTACCGATTGTCCGGCAACACTGGGTGGAAAATGCACAGGGAATTCGGCTGGTATTTAATGAGCTTGGAGCTGTAGAAGTGGCTAAACTTACGTTTTAAAACATTGACAGAAAGCAACAATCGGAGTATACTAGAATATGGTCGCAAGCTTCGTTGATCTTCACCTCCATTTAGGCGCTTCCTCCACCCCGCACTTCCTTTGGGAACTGGCGCACGAGCAGGGAATCCGTTTAGCTGAAAAAGATTACTTTTCCTTCATCAACTCCATCACGATCCGCGAAAAAACCACGTATGATAAGTACCTCAAATTTTTTGACCTCACCGAACTGATCCAATCTTCCACCTATGCCATAGAAAAAGCCACGCATGAAGCCATCAGCCGCCAGTACCGCAAAGGCAAAGTCACAACGGTCGAGGTCCGTTTTAATCCGATGTTGCGCAATCGCGGCGGCGAGCAGGATCTGGACAAAATTATCTTCGGAGCAATCGTGGGCATGAAAAAAGCGTGTCTGGAATACCCGGTACGGGCGGGACTCATCCTTATGATGGATCGCAGGTTCCCGAAAGAAAAAAATCTCATTATTGCCAAGAAAGCCGCGCGGTTTGCCGTTGAAGGCGTGGTGGGGCTGGATATCGGCGGACCGCTCACAAAAACTTTTCGGGTGGAAGACATTATTGAGCCGGTACGGATCGGCCGGAAAGCCGGTTTGGGCATCACCGTCCATACCGGCGAAGTGACGCCTCCGGAGGAAATCCGGCAAGTGGTAAAACTTCTGGCACCCGATCGCATCGGCCATGGCATCCGGTCGGTTCGGGACCCCAAACTTCTGGATCATTTGGCAAAGGCGCGCATAGTCCTTGAAGTGTGCCCGATGTCCAACATCCAAACGAGTGCCGTAAAGAATTGGGAAGAGATGGGGAAGATCATTGATACATTGAAGCGTCACAGCGTCTTGTTTACTATCAACTCTGATGGCCCGGAGCTTTTGGGAACCACGGTCGCGGAAGAATTTGAAACATTGATCGAAAAAGGAATTCTCACGGATGATGACGCCAGTGCGTGTACGCGAGTAGCAAAAGAGGCAACGTTTATTCGATAATGAGAGAGAATATGACAGAAGGACTTACCTTTGACGACGTGTTGCTTCTGCCCGGGTATACGGATTTTAAGCGGCAGGACGCGGATTTAACGACTCGGCTTCATCCGGCGGTCATTCTCAAGCTTCCGGTTATTTCTTCTCCCATGGATACGGTGACGGAGAGCGCGATGGCCCGCAGTCTTGCCGTAGCCGGCGGATTGGGGATCATTCACCGCAATCTTTCCATTGAGACGCAGGCAGAGATGATTGAGAAGGTGAAGGCGGATCGTTTGTTGGTGGGCGCGGCAGTGGGCGTGGGGAATGATTTGGAGGAACGCGTGCGTGCACTCGTTGCGGCGGGAGCTGATGTTTTGGTCGTTGACTCAGGGCATGGATATACGAAATTTGTGATTGAGGCAACAACACGCATCAAAAAGAACTATCCGGCAGTGGTGGTGATGGCGGGAAATGTGGCGACGTATGAGGGAGCCAAGGCGCTTATTGCAGCCGGCGCGGATATTCTGCGTGTGGGTATGGGGCCGGGGAGTATTTGTACGACGCGGATCGTGACCGGTATGGGCGTGCCACAGTTAACGGCTATCGCCGAAGCAACACGAGCAGCAAGAGTCCTGCAAAGCAGGATCCAGCTTCGCGGGACAATGAAAGCAAAACAAATAACAATAATTGCGGATGGCGGCATCCGGCAGGTGGGCGATATGGCAAAGGCCATAGCAGCCGGCGCACAGGCGGTGATGCTGGGAAGTCTCCTTGCGGGTTTTGATGAGTCGCCGGGCAAGATTGTTGACATCGGTGGTAAGAAATATAAGGAGTATCGCGGCATGGGGTCAGTCGCTGCCATGCAAAAGGGCAGTGCCGAACGCTATGGACAGTCGCGGGAAACAAAAGGAAGGAAGCTCATTGCCGAAGGCGTGGAAGGGCTCGTTTTCTACAAAGGAACAGTAAGCGATTACCTGGATCAAATCGCCGGAAGCCTCAAGTCCTCCTTCTATTATATCGGCGGCAAGACCATTTCCGATTTTCAGAAAAAAGCCCGCTTCATCCGCATCACTCCGGCCAGTATGGCCGAAAGCCACCCCCACAGCATCACCATCACCGATGCCGGCAAAAATTACCAACTTTAAAATCAGCAACAATCTTGTTATTCTTCGAGCGAGGAAGCGAAGCGACCGAGTCGAGAAGCATCGTAAAGAAGTTCTCGACAAGCTCGAACAATATAGTTTCCAGCTCTTGCGTCCTGCATTGGTTTTGCGTATCATCAGGCCATGAAATTGCAAACTACCGATCCGGCGATTGCGGAACTGATCGACCAGGAAGCCAAGCGGCAGAAAGACGTGCTTGAGATGATCCCGTCGGAAAACTATGCATCGGCTGCGGTGCGGGAAGCAATCGGATCGGTTTTGACCAACAAATATTCGGAAGGATATCCCCACAAACGCTACTATCAGGGCAATCAGTTCATCGATGAAGTAGAAGACCTGGCCATTCATCGGGCGAAAAAACTCTTCGGGGTGCCGCTCGTCAACGTCCAACCGTATTCCGGCTCTCCTGCCAACAGCGCGGTGTACTTTGCGCTCCTTTACCCCGGCGATACGATCATGGGATTGAAGCTTTCCGGAGGCGGGCACCTGACGCACGGGCACCCGACCGTGACGTTTTCCGGCAAATACTTTCGCAGTGTGCAGTATGACGTGACGGAAGATGGTCTTATTGATTTGGAATACGTTGCCCGTCTTGCCAAAAAGGAAAATCCTGCGATTATTGTGGTGGGGACGACGGCATATCCCAGGATTTACGACTGGAAGGCGTGGCGGGCAATTTGTGACAGCGTGGGAGCGCTTTTCTTGGCTGATATTTCCCATATCGTGGGATTGATTGTAGGCGGCGTGCACCCGTCACCGGTACCGTATGCGGATATCATCATGACGACGACGCACAAGACCTTGCGCGGCCCGCGCGGAGCGATGCTTTTAGTTACCCACCAGGGACTCAAAAAAGATCCGCAGATGGGAGAAAAAATTGACCGTGCGGTGTTTCCGGGCCTGCAGGGCGGGCCGCATGACAACGTGACCGCAGCCATTGCCGTAGCCCTTAAAGAAGCCTCAACTCCCGCTTTTCGGAAATATGCGAAACAAATCGTGACGAACGCCAAAGTTTTGGCGAAAACCTTAACTGACGAAGGGTATACGCTTACCACCGGCGGCACGGATAATCACCTGATGGTTGTGGATTTAAGACCTCAAAACGTCATCGGCAATATCGCGGCCGAAGCGTTGGAAGTGGCCCACATTGTGGTGAACCGAAACAGCGTCCCGCACGACCCCAACCCGCCGTTTTACCCCAGCGGTATCCGCCTGGGGACTCCCGCCATTACGACCCGCGGGATGAAGGAGAAAGAAATGCGGCAGATAGGGAGGTGGATTGCAGAAGTGATTCGCGAAGTGTCCCATTACCGCTTACCCGATGCGAAAGAAGAACGGGGGAAGCACCTGTCAAACGTCCGAAGAGAGCTTACCAGCAACAAAAACTTGCGTTCCATCGCCAAATCCGTTACAATCCTCTGCAAACAATTTCCTGTCCCGTAATAGTTTTTATGCATCCGGAAATCGCTCAAGCCACGGTTACGATAGCTCCTTTTTGCGATAATCCTTCAATAATAGACTTTTCTCTAGAGGTCAAGGGAGTAGGTAACGGCGGAGGTTGGTTGGAGACAGACAAAAACCCATGGGGGCTGGGATACGTGGATGCTAATCCTCCGGGCATAGGCATTGGGACAAAAATTATGCATGCAATTTTAGAGTATGCTGGCGAGCAGCCGTTTCAGAGTGAGGTTTTTCACCGCGACACCCTGGCACGCCTAACTAACGATATAGCACAGGCGAGAAGGCAACTATATCAGCCAATTATTATCACTGACGAGAGAAGACTAAAAAGGCTTCCGATCGTTCAATTTCTTGTTAAGGCAGGGGCGCAGATAGATCGAGTAGAAGTTGTTTATACCGCACATAAATATGAAGAACTGTCCGATGTCGTCACCCTTTATGGTAAAAGAAGGCAATAGCATGAACTCGCATTCCTTGCAGAGCAGAACAAGATGGTGTATACTGATACCATCACGCACACTCAAACAGTATCTCTTCCCGCACCAGACGGTGCAGGACAATGAGTGGAGGATGAAAGAGATACGGTTAGCAGCATTAAATGCGCGCCGTGTCGGCGCGTTTTTAATGCCAAATGCTAAATGTCCAATGCTGAATAGTTAAACGTTTTTTGATTTTTATTTAGCATTTAGCATTCATCATTTAGCATTTATTAATCTATGGAAGAAATTACTCTACAAGCACTCCTCGAGGCCGGGTGCCATTTCGGGCATAAGGCCGAGCGGTGGCACCCCAAGGCCGCCTCATTCATCTACACGAAAAAAGACGGCATCCACATTATTGATCTGGCTAAGACCAAAGCCGGTCTTGAGGCAGCTGCGACGTTTGTGAAGGATGTGGTTGCCCGCGGCGGGGAAGTGCTTTTTGTCGCTACCAAGCGCCAGGCGCGCGGGGTCGTGAAACAGGAAGTGGAGGCAGTGGGCGCGCCGTACTTTGTGGAGCGTTGGATCGGCGGATTTTTGACCAACTGGGACCAGGTGCGCAAAAACATTGAAAAAATCAACCGTTTAACAGAAGAGCAGGCGTCGGGCGCGTGGAAAAAGTTTCCCAAGCACGAACAGGTCAAGCTGGCGCGGTACCTGAACCGGCTCAAGATTTATTACGGCGGGGTGCTCATGTTCAAAAACATCCCCGAGGCGGTGTTTGTGGTGGATGTGAAAAAGGAATACTCGGCAGTGGCAGAGGCCCAGCGCCGTGGCGTGCCGGTGGTGGCCGTGGTAGATACCAACGCAGATCCGGCGGGTATTGACTACGTGATACCGGCCAACGATGATGCCGTGGGGTCTGTGCAGTTGATTGCCCACGTGATGGCCATGGCATATAAAGAGGGGAAGGAATTGCGGGAAAAAGAAGAAAGCAAGGCCAGCAACGCGAGCAACACAGGCAAGACAGAAGAACAAAAAGAAGTTACAATAGAAGAAAAGAAACCGGTGGAAGAAAAACCCAAGCGCGGAAGACCGAAAAAGACTTCATGAATATATCTCTTGACCAGTTAAAGAAACTCCGCGAGGAAACCGGTGCCGGTGTTTCGGACTGCCGACAGGCGCTGGAGGATGCCGGTGGCGACCTTAAGAAAGCCAAAAAGCTCATTCGCCAGCGGAGCGTGGAGAAGGCGGCAAAGAAGGCTGACCGGGAAGCATCCCAGGGGATCATTGAGTCGTATGTGCACGCTACCGGAACGGTCGGGGTATTGGTGGAGCTCCGGTGTGAGACGGATTTTGTGGCCAGAACGGATGATTTTAAGACGCTTGCCCATGAACTTGCCCTGCAGATTGCCGCAATGAAACCGAAAACCGTCAAAGAACTCCTCGCAGGCAGCTACATCCGGGACGCGAGCATAACCATTGAAGTCGTTATTAAGCAAACGATTGCCAAAGTAGGTGAAAATATCACCGTCGCGCGATTTACCAGAATGGAAATGGGAGAGTAACATGCTTGATCAAATTCTCAATCAGACCCGTGACCACATGAAGAAAGCCCTCGGGGTCACGCAACAAGATTTATCTTCCATCCGATCCGGCCGCGCAACCCCAGCCTTAGTAGAAAACATCATCATCCCCGCATACGGCGGGGCACAGCGCCTTAGGCTCATGGAAATGGCAACCATCACCACCATGGATGCCAAAACCATCGTGATTTCCCCCTACGACCCCTCACAGATTGCGGATATCGAGAAGGGTATTTTTGAAGCAAATACGGGCCTCACACCGGTGGTGGACGGTGAGATTATCCGCATAACCATCCCGGCGTTATCAGAAGAACGGCGCAGAGACTATCTTAAGCTGGCCAAAGCAAAACTCGAAGCCGGCCGCATTATGATCCGGCAAATCCGCGGAGAGGCGATGCGGGACCTCAAACGTCTGGAAGAAGAGCACAGTATTTCCCAAGATGACCGTCAGCACGCCGAAAAACGGGTGCAGGAGCTAACCGACGAAATGATTGCGGAAATAGACGCATTAGGGGAGCGCAAGGAAGCGGAGCTGATGCAAGTATAATTATGTTACTCACTGCCCTGGTTTTCTTCCTCATCCTCACCATCCTCATTTTTGTCCATGAACTGGGACACTTTACGGTAGCACGCGCCATTGGCGTGGCGGTGGAAGAATTCGGCTTCGGCTTGCCGCCGCGGATTTGGGGGAAAAAGATTGGTGGAACGGTGTATTCCGTAAATGCCCTTCCGATCGGCGGATTTGTCAAATTAGCGGGAGAAGATGAAGATGAGGAGCTACATGGTCAAAAAAGGTTAAACCTTGCTAAGCAAGGTTTAACCTTTAAAAAATACTTCTGGGCTAGATCCAAGAAGGAACGTTCTGCGATTCTGATTGCGGGCGTTGCGATGAATTTCCTTGTTGCCGTTGGGATTACTTCCTATCTTTTGACACAGGGAGTGCACGAGCCCTCCGGCCGCGTGCACATCGAGCGGGTGATCGTCGGCAGCCCCGCGGAACAGGCAGGACTTAAGGCTAAGGATGTTATTACGGCAGTTGATATCACGAAAATAACACTCGACGTGCGTCCGGCACAACCGATACGCGTGCCGCAAGACCTCATAGGCTTTGTGAAAGTTCATGCGGGAGAACGGATTGTCTTGACGGTAGTTCGGGATGAAAAACCGTTGATGGTCGCCCTTGTGCCTCGCAAAGACTATCCCCGCGGTGAAGGACCCATGGGGGTGGCGATTTCGGATCTGGAGCGGAAAACCTATTCGTTTTCTGAAGCTCCCGTGGCGGCAGTGCGCATAAACCTGGTCCGCGGCAAAGAAATGCTGGTCTCCATCGGCCGGATGCTGTGGCGGCTTATTACCCTTCAGCCGGTGGGCAGCGAAGTGGCCGGACCCATCGGTATTGCACGGGTCACGGGCGAGGCGGTGAAGTTCGGATGGAAGGCAGTACTGGAATTCATGAGCATTTTGTCCCTTAACCTTGCAGTTCTCAATATTCTGCCGATTCCGGCGTTGGACGGCGGCAGGCTCGCGTTCGTGTTTTTGGAAAAGCTTTTGGGCCGACGACTGAAACCAGCCTTTGAAAAATCCACGCATCAGATCGGCATGATTGTTTTGCTGCTCCTTATCCTCCTTATTTCCCTCAACGACATCATGCGTCTTGCCCGCGGCGGTTGACATTGACAGATCACGGCGTGCCAGACGGTGAGCATGAGTGTATACTAATGGTGCCGGATAAAGATGATGCAATAGTTGGAGGGAAACTTTATTAACCAATGACAAACTATAATCATGAAACAAGCGTTTGAAAAGAAGGAACTCAAAAAAAAGTCGGAGAATTTGTCCGACTGGTATACCGATGTGATTTTGAAGGCCGAGATAGCTGATTATGCGCCGGTCAAGGGGTGTATGGTGATCCGGCCCTACGGGTATGCGTTGTGGGAAAAGGTGCAGGAGATTTTCAATGGGATGATGAAAACCAAAGACGTGCAAAACGCCTATTTCCCGCTTTTTATCCCTCTTTCGCTTTTGGAGAAAGAGAAAGAGCACGTCGCCGGATTTTCGCCGGAATTGGCTGTGGTGACGATTGCTGGCGGAGAAAAACTCAAAGACCCCCTGGTTGTCCGGCCCACGTCGGAGACCATTATGTACGCCATGTACGCCAAATGGGTACACAGTTGGCGCGATTTGCCGGTCCTTATAAACCAATGGAACAACGTGGTGCGGTGGGAAAAGCGCACCTATCTGTTTTTGCGCACGACGGAGTTTTTGTGGCAAGAAGGTCACACCGCACACGAGACGGAAAAAGAAGCGATGAACATGGTACTTGCTGCCCTTGACTGGTATCGGCAAGTGTATGAAGACTACTTTGCAGTGCCGGTTGTCTATGGCAGGAAAAGCGAGTCGGAAAAATTTGCCGGAGGAAAGGCAACCTATGGCATTGAAGCATTGATGCCGGACGGCAAGGCACTGCAGGCGGCCACTTCCCATAATCTGGGCCAGAATTTTTCGAAAGTATTTGAGATTCAGTTCCAAAATCGGGAAGGAAAAATGGACCACGTCTGGCAAACGTCGTGGGGACTTTCGACTCGTTCGCTCGGTGGCTTGTTTTTGACGCACGGCGATGATAACGGGCTCATATTGCCTCCGAAGATTGCCCCTATTGAGGTAGTCATCATGCCGATTTTGAAAAGCGGATCGGACGGAAAAAAACTTGCGGAGTACTGCCAGCACGTATGCGAAACACTCGCCAACGCCGGTATCCGCTTCCGGCTGGATGACAGGGAAGAGCCCAGCGTCGGCCGGCGGTTCAACGAGTGGGAAGTGAAAGGCGTACCGATCCGGTTTGAGGTGGGAGAAAAAGAGGTGGGCGATCGTACGGTGACGATAGCCAGGCGCGACACCGGAGAAAAGGTAACGGTGACGCGGGAGACTATGCTGGTCCAAACCGAGCGGCTGCTTGGGGAAATCCAAAAAGCACTGTACCAGCGTGCCAAAACATTTCTTGATGAAAACACGCGGGAGGCGGCAACGTATGATGAATTCAAGAACATTATGAGCACCACCCGCGGCTTTATCCGTGCATTTTGGTGCGAGGATGCCGATTGCGAGGCAACAATCAAAAAGGAAACGAAAGCAAGTACGCGGTGCCTGCCCTTCGAAGCTTTAGCGAAGGAGGGCCTGCCTCTTGATGCGAAAGAAGAGAAAGGTTTATGTGTTCACTGCGGCAAGCCCGCCACTCACCGCTGGTTCTTTGCGCAAGCGTACTGATTGGGGTATACTAAACCGGTGAAAACCCTCGTTACCCACATTGGTCCCGATTTGGATGCGATCACCGGCATTTGGCTTGTCAAAACCTTCTTTTCCGGCTGGGAAGAAGCGAGTTTTGCGTTTGTGCCGGCAGGACAAACACTTGAAGGCAAGCCGCCGGATGGTAATCCGGATATTTTACACGTTGATACGGGATTTGGGAAATTTGACCACCACCAGACCGACGCAGATACATGCGCATCCCGCTTAGTTCTTGATGAAATACAAAAAACGAACGGGCAGGACGAGGCGCTCACGCGGTTGGTGACTGTCGTGAATGACGTGGATCATTTCCGCGAAGCGTTTTTTCCCAACCCGACCGCTGACTTTTGGGATATCGGGCTTGTGGCACAAATCGACGGGTGGCGCCTTCTCTATGCGGATAATCCGATCAGGATTGTTGAGCTGGGCATGGCGGCACTCGACGGCATCTACAAAACGTTTCAGAACAAAGTGTGGGCAGAAAGAGAGCTTCGGGAAAAGAGCATAGAGTTTAGCACCAAGTGGGGGAAAGGCATCGGGGTGACGACGGTCAATGATGAAGTGGTGCACCTGGGGCAGAAGATGGGGTACGTCGTGGTGGTTCGCAAAGATCCGAAGAAAGGATATTTGCGGATTAAGGCACTCCCCAAGGCAGAAATAGACCTGACACCGGTGTATAATAGACTCAAAGCATTGGATCCGTCGGCTACATGGTTTCTGCATGCCAGCCGGCACATGGTCCTCAACGGTTCCTCAAAGAATCCGGATATGAAACCGACCAAAAAAAGTTTACCGGAGATTATTGAGGTGATAAAAAATGTCTGATTGTATTTTTTGTAAGGTCATTTCGGGAGAACTGCCGTCGAATCCTGTCTATCAGGATGATGATATGATGGTCATTCCGGACATCCATCCGCAGGCGTCGGTGCATCTTTTGGTCATCCCCAAGAAACACGTATCGGAGTTTACGGAAGCAGATGACGCATTGCTGGCGAAAATAGTTAAGACGGTCAAGAAGATTATCAAAGATGAACATATTAGCAACTATCGCATTGTAAGTAACGGGAAGGGCGCGGCGCTCATTGATCATTTGCACATGCATATTTTAGGGAAAGTGGATAAATATAGAAAGTTGTAAGGAGGTGTTTAACCTTTTATGGTATTTGTAAAAGCGCAACCCGGAGATACATCGGATTCGCTCATCAGAAAATTTACGCGCAAAGTCTTGGCAGAGGGCATTTTGCAGGATCTCAAGAAACGGGAATTTTACCAGAAGCCGGCAGAAGTGCGTAAGGAAAAGAAGCGGGAGCTTGAACGAAGACTGCGGCACCCGCACAGGAGCCGTCTATGAAGCTGATACAACTTCAAGAGGATCTCGCGGCGTCGCTTAAGTCCGGCAAGTCAGACCGGGTAGAAACGCTCCGGTTTCTCCTGTCTGCCGTGAAAAATAGTGCGATTGCAAAATACGGCAGCGAAGCGGACGCAAAACTGACGGAAGCGGATATCCTGGATGTTGTCAAAAAACAAGTGAAGACTCATCGCGAGTCCATTGAAGCATTTGAAAAAGCGGGACGACAGGAGTTGGCGGCAAAGGAAAAAGCGCAACTTGCGGTTCTGGCGGAGTACTCACCGAAAGAGTTAAGCGACGAGGAACTCAAAAAACTTTTGGAACCGGTGGTGGCCGGCGGGGAACAAAATTTTGGTCTTTTGATGAAACAAGCAATGGTGCAGGTTGCAGGGAAAGCAGATGGGGGAAGAGTGGCGGCACTTTTGAAACAGATGATTCAAAACTAGAACTCAGAACTCAAATCTCAATGACCAACATGGAACGAAGAATAATTGAGTTCTGTGATTTGACATATGGTTACTGTTCTTTTTCAAACAGAATCCCATTTTCCGGTGAGTAGAAAAAAGGTTATCGATGCCGTGGCTACAGCGCTTGGCGGCCAGGTAAAGGGGAAAACAGAGGTGGGAATTTCCGTGGTGGGTGACCGGCAAATGCGGCAGCTGAACAAAAAATACCGCCGCCTAGATGATACGACGGATGTGCTTTCGTTTGGGCTTCATGAGGGAGAAAATAGTGCACCGTTTGTCGATCCGCCGGACCGCGTTTTGCACTTAGGGGATATCGTCATATCCTATCCGCAGGCAGTGGCCGAGGCGGCGGAGGAAAATAAGCTGGTGGATGATAAGATCGTTGAATTAGCCTTGCACGGACTGAATCATTTGTTAGGGATACACCACCCGGAGTGAAATCTACAAATGGCAAATCTACAAATAATCAAATGAGTTTCTATAGAATCTATCGTCCGCAGGTGATTGCAGAAATCGATAATGTGTCGGTGCGCGAGCAGCTGCTTGAACTGCTTAATAAAGACAGGAGCGCGTTGCCTCATGCATATCTTTTCAGCGGTCCGCGGGGAGCGGGAAAGACCACCGCGGCCCGGTTGATTGCCAAATTATTTAACTGCACCCGTCCATTGGCGTCAGGTCCCTGCGGCAAGTGCGACCAGTGCACATCGATTGCCGAAGGAAGGA
Organism: uncultured Gammaproteobacteria bacterium; assembly: GCA_964367065.1. GTDB lineage: Bacteria > Patescibacteriota > Microgenomatia > UBA10105 > UBA927 > JACREP01. The sequence goes on along the minus strand of CAYIWI010000010.1, from coordinate 2,362 downwards.
ATATTGATGTGTTGGAAATTGATGCGGCAAGCAACCGCGGGATCGACGAGATGCGACAACTCCGGGATGCGATTAATCTTTCTCCGGCGTCTGCCCCATACAAAGTGTATATCATTGACGAAGTGCACATGCTCACGACTGAAGCATTTAATGCACTTTTGAAGACACTGGAAGAGCCGCCCAAGCACGCGGTGTTTGTACTGGCAACAACCGATGTAGGCAAGGTGCCGGCAACGATCAGGTCGCGCTGTATTTCGGTGGTATTTGGCAAAGCAACCACAGAGGAATTGGTGCATGCGCTCAAACGGATTGTCAAAAAAGAAGATCTGGGACGGGTTGATGATGAGGCACTTGCCGCCATCGCCGAAACGGTGGATGGGTCATTCCGCGATGCGGTAAAACTTTTGGAACAGGTAAGTTTTCATAAGGGGAAGATTACCAAAAACGTCGTGCGCGGTTTATTGTCGGTAAACGAGGAAAAGACTATAGAAACATTTCTCGCGCATGTTGTTCTCCGCCAGGTGAAAGAGGCGCTCACGGATATTGCGGATCTGGTGCGCGACGGGAGAGACGTGAAAGTGTTTCTCGTGGATTGTCTTACGCGCCTTCATCATCTGTTGATCGAACACGTGCAGGGAACGGTGAACGGTACATGGCGGGGAGACGATTTGAAAGATATGATACGAAGATTCACGCAGGCATACGGAGAATTGCGGACATCCCCGATTGCCTCATTGCCGCTGGAGCTGGCAGTGGTAGAGTTTTGTTCTGTGTCATTCCCGCGAACGCGGGAATCCAGTGCAGAAGACACAAAAGAACAAAAAAAAGGATGGATCTCCGATCGGGTCGGGGATGACAAAAATACTCTTGGCCTCCTAACCCTCGACAAGTTGAATGAGTTCTGGCGGGATTTTATCGAGGCCATGAAACCGTATAACCATTCGGTGGCAGGAGTATTGCGATCCGCTCGACCCAAAGAGGTAAAAGATGGTATAGTTACGATTGAGGCATTCTATAAATTCCACCAGGAAAAGTTATCCGAAACCAAGACGCGGGAGGCTCTGTCTCAAGTGCTCAAAAAACTGTTTGGGGAGAAGGTGAAAGTGGAAGTCGTGTTGGGGAAAAAATAAGCATACGAAAGGAGCACATATGATGAATCCATTCAAAATGCTCGGCGACATCAATGCGATGCGAAAACAGGCGGCTGCCATCCAGCAGGCATTGGAGGCGGAGGAATTTGAGATATTTGAAGGCAATGTGCGCATTCTTATCAGTGGCAATCAAAACGTGAAAGTGGTGGAAATCGACGGTGTACCCAATGAAAATATCAAGCGGGCTCTCAACGATGCCATCAAAAAATCCCAGCAGGCAGCGGCAGGGAAATTAGCGGAATTGACGAAGGGGATGGGACAGTGAACGTCATCGTTACCGGCAGTTTGGGGTTTGATTACATCATGGATTTCGCCGGCCGGTTTGCGGACCGGATCATGCCGGAAAAAATCCACGTGCTTTCTTTGAGTTTCCTGGTCGAACATTTAAGCAAACAGTTCGGCGGCACCGCGGGCAACATAGCGTATACCCTGAAACTCTTAGGACTTGATCCTCTTATTCTTGCGCCGGTCGGCAATGATTTTGGTCCGTACAAAACATTTTTGGAATCAAAAAAAATTCAAACAAAACATATTGCCGTGCATAACAACGTCTCCACCAGCGCGTATTTTGTCATGACGGATAAAGCGGATAATCAGATCGGCGCATTCTTCGTGGGAGCGACGAAGTATGCGAAAGAATTGTCTCTGCAGCGCATGTATTCTTCGAGCGAACGCAGTGAGTCGAGAAGTTCTCGACTTCGCTCGAACAAGAAACCCTTTGTTATTCTTACTGCCACCGATCCGGAGGCGATGAAAAAATACGTTAAAGAATGCCGTTTACTCAATCTTCCGTATCTGTACGATCCTGCGTTTCAGATTGCGACGTTTACGGCTGCGGAATTGCGTGAAGGCATTGAGGGTGCGCAGATTTTCATTGGCAATGATTACGAAATAGCGCTCATGAAAGAAAAATTGGAGATTTCGCATGAGGAACTCGTTATGATGGTGCCGATCCTTATTACAACGCTGGGAGGCAAGGGATCCATCATTGAAACGCGGCATGACAGCATTGGGGTGGCGGCGGCAAAACCCAAAAACATGAGTGACCCGACCGGTGCAGGTGATGCCTACCGCGCAGGATTTTTGGCAGGGTATTTAAAAGCTGTGAATTCAAGGCCCGCCCTTGAGCTCACAGGGGATGAGTTATTGATTTGCGGACGCATGGGGGCGGTGGCTGCGGTGTATACCGTGGAAAAGTACGGCACCCAAAC
>CAYIWI010000009.1:0-20319 GCA_964367065.1 uncultured Gammaproteobacteria bacterium | reverse complement strand
CGTGGACTTGTCGATGTTTCCTTTTATATTGCACGCAGGACGCTTGAGATTTTCTTTGGACTGACAGGCGCCGTATACTCCCCGACGTTCATTTCGCGCCGTCTCACTGGCCCTTTTTACCACATCAGTTTTGGATGAAATATCATGGTGATAGCGCACCCAGCCGCTTGCGACCATCGCTTCGTTTACCAGTGTATTGCCCGCATACACCAAAGCCATCCCGCGGCCGTATTGATCCGGTATCTGCTCGTCTATGCGTACGGTTTTACCCATGACCATGCGTTCAAGCACATCTTTTGCCTCTTTGTACCCACACAATCCCTCCTCCGGTGCATCAACGTGCCGCAGGCGCACGCGTGATTTTCCTTCCAACACCACGGTATCTCCGTCAATGACGCCGACCACGGGAACACCCGCTATATTCTGCGCCCTGCCGCCAACCAGCAAGTATGCATTCAGAAGTATCGAAGGGACGAGGAGAACAAGTGGGAGTAGCCAAAGGGGATGGGGAAACCGTCGGCGCGTCATACCTCCAGTATACCGCAACGAAAACTTTGATATACTACAAACGTATGACAGATCCTCATTTGGCGATATTTCGGGGGAAGCGGATACGGCGGATGATTCACCATAATGAGTGGTGGTTTTCAATTATTGATATTGTGGAAGTTCTTACCGGAACAGATAGACCTCGAAAATATTGGAATGATTTGAAGATGAAGTTAGTTAGAGAAGGATATACTGAAGTGTCCGATAAAATCGGACAGTTGAAACTAGAGGCTCCTGACGGGAAAATGCGTGAAACAGACTGCGCCAACACAGAAACCCTATTTCGCATCGTCCAGTCTATTCCTTCTCCTAAAGCTGAGCCATTTAAGCGTTGGCTTGCCCGCGTGGGATATGAACGGGTACAGGAAATCGAAGACCCCGAGTTGGGAACGAAGCGGACACGCGCCTTATATAAAGCGAAAGGGTATTCCGATGACTGGATAGAAAAGCGCATGCGCGGAATTGCCATACGGGAGGAGTTGACCGATGAATGGGAAAAGCGGGATGTTGGCGGGGACAGAGAATATGCGATTCTTACCGCTGAAATCTCCAAAGCCACATTTGGCATGACGCCATCGGAATATAAGAAATTCAAAGGTTTGGCGCGGGAAAATCTCCGCGACCACATGGATGACTTGGAACTCATTTTTAACATGTTGGGCGAAGCATCAACGACCCGCATTACCCGGGCAAAAAATGCGCAGGGGTTTCCCGAGGGCAAACGCGCCGCGCGCCAAGGGGGGACAATTGCGGGAAACGCGCGGCGCGAACTGGAACGAAAATCAGGACAAAAAATTACGACGCCGCGCAATTACCTTAGGACTCCTCAAAATCCCAAACTGAGAAGCGGTTAATCGTGATCATGGATACCACAGAGTACGAAAAATTACTGCAGGCCGCCATTCGGTTTGTATCGTACCGACCGAGGAGCGAAAAGGAAATCCGTGATTTCCTCAAAAAGAAACTGAAAAAATGGAAAGTCTTTGGCGCAGCGGCAGTTGACAAAGTCATTGCCCGGCTCACGGAACTGGGTTACGTGGACGATGCCAAATTTGCCGCCTGGTGGGTGGAACAGCGCCAGACATTTAATCCGAAGGGAAAGCGTCTCATTGCCCATGAACTCAAAGCCAAAGGAGTGGGACTTGATGACGTGAATATTGCTGTGGATGAAGTAGAAGCCGCCAGACAAGCAGTGCAAAAAAAATTATCTCTATGGGAGAAATTACCCAGTTTGGAGCAAAAAAAGAAGATCTATGCGTTTTTGGGGCGGCGAGGATTTGACGGAGAGACGATCGGCAGCATCATTGACGAGATCGCGGGAAAAGAGTAAAATAGAAAAGATAACGGATTGAAGGTGAGTACTGCATTTTTGTAGGATTATGAATATTCACGAGCATTGTTCTTCTCCTACGAGACCCGCGTAATGCGGAGATTTTTGCTGCACCCCTTCTATCCGCACATGTTTTTTCCTAAGGAGGTCATATGTTTGATGTACTGAAAACGTTATCCGGACTCGTGCAGGCAAAAAAGAGCCAGACGGGGAAGATGCAGCAACCGGCAAAGTCCCCAGTCGGGCGCGAACCACGAATACCTGTTGAGGCCACCCAAAAACCGCAAAGAAAACCGACACCTGTTCCCGTTGATCAGGAAGCTGAAGTGAGAGTTGCCAAAGCGCAGGCCAAGGAGCTGATTGTCGAGGCCAAAGATCAGGCCTTCCGCATACGGCGTGAGGCAGAGGAGGAGGCGCGCCGAAAAATCGGCGAAGTCGAACGAAGGGAAGGATTGGTGCAGGACCGGGAACGACGGCTGGAAGAGAGTGAACAGCGCATCCGCAAACAGCTCGAAGAAGTTGAAGGGCTGCGCAAGCAGGCGCTGGAAAAATTACAACACATCAGCCACATGACCACGGATGAGGCAAAAACGTCGATGCTTCGCGAGCTTCGTGAAGATTTGAAGGAAGACATGGCAAAAATGATGCGCGAAGAGCAGACGCAAGCGCAGGAGGAAGCAGAAATCAAAGCAAAGGAAATTCTGGTCGATGCGATGCGTCACGGTGCTACGGAATATGTGCCGGAGTACACCGTATCCATTATCAAAATTACCGATGAGGATATGAAAGGCCGCATCATAGGGAAAGAGGGCAGAAACATCCGTGCGTTTGAAACGGCCACGGGCGTGGATGTGGATTTGGATGAAGAGGGAGTCATCCGGCTTTCGTGTTTTGATCCGGTGCGCCGTGAAATTGCCCGTGTTGCGCTTGAGCGGCTCCTTCGGGACGGCCGCGTACAGCCCGGTAGAATTGAGGAAATTATTGAGCAGGTCAAAAAGGAAATCGAACGCATCATGTTTGAAGAAGGACAGAAGTTATGCCACGCCGTGGGGGTGTACAACCTTCCCGCACCGCTTGTTGCTCTTCTTGGTCGGTTTAAGTATCGCTTTTCCTACGGCCAGAACATGATTGCCCATACGCTGGAGGAAACAAAAATCGGCATTGCCCTTGCGCAGGAAATCCATGCAGATGTCAATATCGTACGCCTGGGGTGCCTGTTGCACGATATCGGGAAAGTCATACAAGACCGCGAGGGAAGTCATGTCGATTTGGGTATTGAGGTGCTGCGCAAATACGGCATACCCCAAAACGTGATTGATTGTGTGGCCCAGCATCACGAGGACACACCGTTTACTTCAGTGGAATCAACGCTCGTGTATATCGCCGATGCGATATCCGGCAGCCGGCCGGGCGCCCGCTATGAAAATTATGAAGAATACATTAAAAGACTTACGGACCTGGAGGGTATTGCCAAAGCGCACAAGGGAGTGACGGAAGCATTTGCCTTTCAGGCAGGCCGCGAGATCCGAGTGGTTGTGGATCCGGGACTTGTGGATGATGCCGCGTGTACACTCATGGCGCGGGAGATGAAAAAAGAAGTGGAAGAAAAGCTGACGTTCCCGGGGCAGGTTAAAATTTCGGTGATCAGAGAACTGCGCGCCACAGAAATTGCAAAATAATTTTTGATATCTTGACAGAACGGGCTAAATTCTTTACAGTGCCTTACGGAGATCGTTAGGGCAATCCCCTAAAAATTTTTCCTTGTTCTATCCTTCTGCCCGGAGGAGGTGATACGATTCCATGACCAAAGCAGATTTAGTCGAAGTGGTTGCCAAGAAGGCAAGCTTAACTGCAAAAGCATCACGCGAAGCAGTGGCAGCAGTATTCGGGTCCATCACCGACGCGCTCAAGAAAGGCGATAAAGTAGTGGTGACCGGGTTTGGTACTTTTATGGTCCGATCCCGCAAGTCCCGCACCGGCAGAAACCCGCAGACAGGCGCACCGATCAACATTCCGGCCCGCAAGACGCCGGGATTCACCGCCGGAAAAGCGTTGAAGAAAGTTGTCCGGTAAATCTTTATTGGACAATCAACAGAAGGAGCCCTCGACACTACGTCGGGGTTCCTTTTTTGATATACTCTATGAACCTATGATCATTTCCGTTTCCGATCTTAGCAAGCACTACCGGGTGCATAAGAAAGAACCCGGATTTTTAGGGTCGCTCCGATCATTGTTTCATCGGGAGTATGAAACGGTGAAAGCCGTGGATGATATTTCATTTACTATCGATGGCGGTGAACTGGTAGGATTTATCGGGCCCAATGGTGCCGGCAAGACCACGACGCTCAAGTGTTTGTCGGGATTGCTGTATCCTACCGCCGGCCGTGTGAGCGTGCTCGGGTTTACGCCCTTTGATCGGAAAACCGCATTTCTTAAGCAGATCGCGCTGGTCATGGGTCAGAAAAACCAGCTCTGGTGGGATTTGCCGGCAAGCGAGACGTTCCTTCTTAACAAAGAAATTTATGAAATTCCCGATAGCGAGTATAAAAAGACGCTCAATGAACTGGTTGATCTGTTGGAAGTGGAACAGATACTCAAGGTGCAGGTGCGAAAACTTTCTTTGGGCGAGCGCATGAAAATGGAGCTTATTGCGGCGCTTATCCATACGCCAAAAGTACTGTTTTTGGACGAACCGACTATCGGACTTGATGTGGTGATGCAGAAGAAAATGCGAGATTTTGTGCGGGCATATAATGAAATGCACAAGTCCACCATTTTGTTAACGTCCCACTACATGGAGGATGTGCGCCAACTTGCCCGTCGCGTGATCATCATTGATCACGGCAAAATTCTCTACGACGGGAAACTTGACCAACTGGTGAAAAAATTTGCCAAGTATAAGGTGCTTTCTGTGATACTTGAATCGTATGTTCCTCCGGATAAGTTAAAAGAAATAGGAGAGCTTACTGATTATGATTTTCCCCGCGCGGTCATCCGCGTCCCGCGAAGCGCATCCAACGTGGCCGCGGCGCAAATCCTCCAGAAGTTTCCGGTCGATGATCTCAATATCGAAGAGCCGGATATCGAAGATATTATACGGGACGTTTTTACCCGGAAACCGTGATATCGTATGCGCTATGTCCGAATATTCTTTATTTTCTTTCAGGATGCCTTTGTTAACCGAAGCACATCCTTTGTGTGGTTTTTATTGGCGCTCTTTAATCCGTTGATTGCGCTGTTGTTTTGGCGCGGAGCATTTCAATCCGGTGGCGCGGCGCTTATCGGGTGGTCGTATCAGATGATAGCGTCCTATTATCTTCTCCTGGTCGTTGCGAATACGCTTCTTATGCCGCATATCGAAATGGAAATCGCCCGTCGTGACATCCAGATGGGGATGCTCTCGAACTATCTTACACGGCCATTTCCGTACCTCCTCCTTAAATTATTTAGTGAATTGCCATGGCGGATCATCCAGACATTTTTTGCCGTCTCGGTTTTACTTTTTATTACCATTGGTTTGCGGGTAAACGTTCATATCGCGCAGGACCCATTCCTGCTGGTATTTACACTCGTCATCGCTGCGGCTGCGCATCTTGTGGCATTTATGTTTAAGATGGTGTTGGGTCTTTCGGCTCTGTGGGTTACGGATTTTGGCGGTCTTTCGGAATTTGCAGACGTGGTGATTATTATCTTTGCGGGATTTGTTGTACCGCTTGCCCTGTTTCCGCAGTGGTTGCGGCCGATCGCAGAGGCATCACCGTTTGCCTACATGATTTACTACCCCCTTGTTTCCTTGCTTGGTCAGATCTCAATAGCTGGCATGATCCGTGTTCTTGCGGGGGAAATCATATGGTTTTCAGTTCTCTTTGTCCTTTACCGGGTGATGTGGACATCAGGAATAAAAAAATTCACCGGCATTGGACAATAATATGAGACGCTACCTCCGTGTTTATGCCATATTAGGAAAATTAAGCCTGGAAACGCTTCTGGCGTATCGAGCCAATTTTGTAAATAGCATTGTCGCGAGTCTCTCCTGGGGGGCATTTTCGTTTTTTTCTATATTCCTTCTTGTTTCAAAAACGACAAACGTCTATGGCTGGACGCCGACGGAAATTATTCTTCTGACCTGCGGATACAGTATATTGATTGGTGTATTTCATACATTATTTTCTACGAATTTTGAACGCATGGCGGATCTCATCAACTGGGGGCAGCTTGATGCGTTCCTGCTCCGACCGCTGGATTCTCAATTTTCTTTAAGTCTTTGGTGGGTGAATTACGCGAGCCTCGTGCGTATTATGCTAGGGGCAGGTTTGCTCTGGTATATCGTTCAAAGAAGTGCACTGCCGGTACCGGCCTTTACTCTGGCACTATTTTTCATCCTGGTTTGTGTCGGAATCCTCCTTCTGTATTCCATCTGGTTTATCGTTGCGACGCTGCTTATTTGGTTTCCGCGGATGTCCAACGTCATCGAGCTTCTCTTTAATATTTCCGGCATGGTGCGGTACCCCGGAGAGATGTACCAGAATGCGTTGGGATATATCTTTTTCTTTTTTCTGCCGTTAACACTTATCATCACGACGCCGGTCAAAATCCTTGTACGTAAATCTATCAGTTGGGAAATGATACTTCTTGTCGCATTTGCAATTTGTTTTTTTGTGATTTCCCGACTGTTTTGGAAATTTGCGCTGCGATATTATACCAGCGCAAGCAGTTGACCGCAGCATGAAACAATATCTTCAGATCATCAAAAACACGTGGGCGGAAATGATGATGTATCGGCTCAACTTTGTCCTCTGGCGGGTGCGGTGGGTGGTGCAGCGGCTGGTGGTATATTTTTTGTGGTGGGCGATATTTGCCGGCAGGCAGGAGGTTTTCGGCTACAGCCAATCTATGATATTAACCTATGTGCTGCTGGGGAACATTGTGGGAACATTCGTTTTGGGTACCACGACCATGGATATCGGCGGGGTCATCAATCAGGGAAATCTTTCTAACTTCCTTATCCGTCCGATAAATTTTTTTCGCTACTATCTGGCGCGGGATATCGGCGATAAACTGTTGAACCTTGTGTTTGCGGTAGTCGAAATTGCCCTTCTGGTTTTTCTCCTTCGTCCGCCGGTGTTTTTGCAGAGTAATATATGGTATATCCTTCTATCGGTTGTTGCCATTGGTGTCGCTGCGTTCCTATATTTTTTCTTCAGTTTACTGCTCGGGTTTTTCGGATTTTGGTCCGCAGACGTCTGGGCGCCCCGATTTCTGTCATTCGTGATTATGGAGTTTTTTGCCGGTGGGCTCTTTCCGCTGGATATTTTGCCGCAACCGCTATTTCACTTCGCCCGCAGTTTGCCGTTTTTTTACTTCATTTACTTTCCGATCAAAGTCTATCTGGGACAATTATCTTTGACATCAGTGATGCAAGGACTTGTTACCGGACTGGTTTGGGTAGGTGGGTTATGGTATATCGCTCGTTTGGTATGGAAGAAAGGACTGCGGGTTTATACCGCGGAAGGAAAATGAATAGTATACGAAAATACGGTTCTCTGTGGTTGACGCTCACGTTCAACTCGTTTCAGACGTCCCTCACCTCTCGGACAAGCGCGTTCCTGTTTTTGACAGGGAAGCTTCTCCGATTCGTTTTATTTGGCGTTTTTCTGTTTGCTTTGTTTGCCAAAACATCACGCATCGCCGATTATTCCGTGTTGCAGGCGGTCATCTTTTATTTGACGTATAATCTTATTGACACGACCGCTCAACTATTTTTCCGCGAGGTGTACCGGTTTCGGCAGCAGGTGGTATCCGGCGATTTCGATCTGGTACTCGTCAAACCTTCCAGTCCGTTATTTCGTGCCCTTGCCGGCGGTGCAGATCCTTTGGATCTTTTTATGCTCATTCCCTACGTGGGGAGCCTCGTGTATGCCGTGAGTCGACTTGGCACGATTGAGATATCCACCGTGGGGTTGTACGTCCTTCTTTTGATAAATGGATTTCTCATCGCCACCGGTTTTCATATCCTGGTTCTTGCCCTTGCCGTTGTGACGACAGAAATTGATCATGCCATTATGATCTATCGGGATATCACCAGCATGGCGCGTCTTCCGGTAGATATTTACCGCGAACCGCTGCGCAGTCTTATCACGTTTGTTGTTCCGGTAGGCGTCATGATGACGTTTCCGGCAAAAGCTCTTTTTGGACTCTTATCACCCGGTTTTACTGCTATAGCGCTGATGGTTGGAATCCTATTTTTCTTTGTCAGCGTGCGAGTGTGGAGGTGCGCATTGACGAAGTACGCGTCTGCATCCAGTTGACCTTAGTCAATAAAAAGAGATACACTAATGCATATGCCAGGGAAAAAGAGAGGAACGAAAAAGTCAGTAGAATTCGTCCAAGATACGACGGAACAACCCGCAGGTTCAGTGACCTCCCGCGAAGCGGGATCCGGCTTCGCCGGACAGGTAGTCGAAGTGGTGGACGAAGGAACTCCTCAAACAGAATCGGAGACCGATCCGTCTCCGGCCGCGGAAGAAGATATTCAAACGGATGCCCCGCCGGAGATGCCTCAAGAGGAAGAGAAACGAAAAGAAATGGTAGAAGATTTGTTTGATGATCACCCGGCAGTCATGCCGGAAATCGCCATTCACAAAAAAAGCGCGGTTATTCCGTTTGTCAGCTGGGTATTGGTGGTGTTATCCGTTGCCGCAGTTACCGGCGGCGGACTCTATATCCTTATCCAGCGGCCGACGTTGCGGGTTCCTGTATTGTTTGCCAAACCCACTCCGACGCCCACGCCGGCTCCCACACCGACCCCTGCGGCTGCCAAACGGGAAGATATTTCGCTCCAGGTTTTAAACGGGGGTGGTACTCCGGGAGCTGCCGGAAAAATGAAGAAATTCCTTGAAGAAAAAGGATACACTGTTTCCGATACCGGCAACACTGATGAGTACACCTACGACAAAACAGAAATTCTCGTCAAATCCGGCAAGGAGGCATATCGTGCACTCCTTAAGGAAGATCTGAAAGACTCCTATACTTTGGGTTCCACAAGCGCAACGCTGAGCGAGAATAGTTCGTACGACGCACAAGTTATTGTGGGGAAAGAGTAAGACCCGATGAAGTATAAAGCGCTCATTCTCGATCTTGACGGAACCACGATTGCTAACTACAGCCCCAACCCGCCCACACCACGCGTCACCGAAGCGATAAAAAAAGCGCACAAGCGCATCCACATCAGTATTGCAACGGGCAGGCCGCTGTATGAAGTCAAGCACCTCATTGATCATTTGGAACTTTCCGGCCCCTGCATCCTGAATAACGGTTCGCAAATCTATGATCCGGTGAGGAAAAAGATCATTCACGAAGTGCTATTCCACAAGGAGTTGGTTCCGTCGATTTATGCATTTTGCAAGAAAAGACGATTGGAAGTACGGATGTTCAACGGCATACAGGATATCGTATATACAGGAGAGCCGTTGCCTGGCAAAGTGCTTTCCCTCTATATCCCCAGGGGTTCAATAAAAACCATGGATGCGCTCGTGGCCTATTGCAGCACTCTGCCGCATGTGGCAACCCACCGGATGATTACGCTGAAAGAAGGATTTCATTCGGTTGAAATAACCCACACCGATGCATCCAAGCTGCACGGGATCGTGGAGGTTATGCGGCACCTCAATATTCAAACAGAAGAGATTATCGGTGTGGGCGACAGCTACAATGACTATCCGCTTCTTATGGCATGCGGGCTCAAAATCGCCATGGGCAATGCCGTGCCGGAACTCAAGGCAATTGCGGATTTTGTCGCCCCAACCGTGGAAGAAGACGGGGTAGCCACGGTGATAGAAAAATTCATCCTATCCCAATAACGTGATATGTATGAAGTATTTTATTAAAACCTTCGGTTGCGCGGCTAATGAGGCGGATAGCGAGCGGATCGCGTCGTACTATGAGGCGCGCGGATTTGTGCCGGCAGCGTCTATTCAGGATGCCGATGACGTGGTCATCAATACCTGCATGGTCCGGCAGATGGCGGAGGATAGGGTGTACGGCCTGATTAATAATATCTCAAAACTCCCGGCCAAAGGCCGGTCGTCCTTTGGACGAAAAGTTATCCTCACTGGCTGTATGGTCGGCATGGCGATGCGGGAGAAGTCCGGCAAGATGCTTGCCCTTCTTAAGAAAAGAATGCCGGCGGTTGACGAATTCTTACCTATTGAAGAAGTGGGCTTTGACCATGCGCCGATCAGGACAGACAAGACTCATGCCTGGGTGCCGATCAGCAACGGCTGCAATAATTTTTGCACGTTTTGTGTCGTACCCTTTACCCGAGGCAGGGAAGTAAGCCGACCGTTTGAGGATATTCTTCTGGAATGTCATCAATTGGCACAGCAAGGATACAAACACATCACATTGGTTGGGCAAAATGTCAATTCGTATGGAGCGGACTTCTTAAGTCAGAAGGATGCGATCCTTCCGAAACAGAAGGATCGCATCCTTCTCTGGGGAAAGAAAGTAAAACCTACCTACGTAAAACATCTTGGGCGACTGCGGATTCCCACGCTCTTTCCGCAACTTTTGGGGGAAATGTGCAAGATTAAAGGAATAAAGACCATCGATTTTATTTCCAGCAACCCTTGGGATTTTTCCGATGATCTAATACAAGTTATTGCCAAGAATCCAAAAATTTCCCGCCATATTCACCTGCCGGTGCAATCGGGTAGTAGCGACGTCCTGAAGCGGATGAATCGATGGTATAGCCGTGAAGAATATCTTGCGCTAGTTTCAAAGATAAAAGCAGGTGTCCCAGGTGTGACGCTAAGTACGGACATTATCGTCGGGTTTCCGGGTGAAACAAAAGAACAGTTTGAACATACCGTTGATCTGGCGCAAAAGGTTGGCTTTACTAAAGCATACGTTGCCATGTATTCCGACCGTTCCATGACTGCCGCTCATAAAATTTATACAGATGACGTGCCGCATGAAGAAAAAAAGCGCCGGTGGAAAATTCTTGAAGAGCTCATCAATAAAACAAATTTACAAAACGGTACTTACCAATGATTTACAGGATTATGAATAAAATCTTTATCGTTTGCGGTCCTACGGCAACAGGGAAAACGAAATTAGCCCTTGAGTTAGCAAAAAAATTCAACGGTGAACTCGTGAGCGCCGATTCGCGGCAAGTCTACAAAGGGCTTGATGCGCTTACCGGTAAAGATCGATCGGAAGATATACCGATTCGGCTGTACGATGTTGTTGACGTTGGTCAAGAATTTAGCGTTGCGCATTTTGTCCGCCTTGCGCAAATTGCAATAGGCGATATATATAAACGGGTAAGGCTCCCAATCATTGTCGGTGGGACGGGTTTTTATTTGCAAGCGCTTACCACCTCCATTGATACCCTGACGGTGCCGCCAAATTGGGAGCTTCGTAAGACATTAAGCTCTATGCCTATTGAAGAGCTCCAGCAACGTCTTCAGAAAGTTAATCAAGACCGCTGGGACGGTATGAATGACTCGGATAGAAAAAATTCTCGGAGACTGATTCGGGCAATTGAAGTGGCATTGTTCACAAAACAGAGATCGCCGTCAGGGAGACAATACGATGCATTGTGGATAGGACTTACGGCACCGCAAGCAGTTCTCAAGGAGCGGATTGCCAGGCGGATAAGTGAGCGTTTTGGCAAAGCCGTGACTGAAGCCCGCAAGGGGTTGCCTCCGATACTCGGATCGGACCCGCTTCTTTTGTATAAGGCTGGCAAGATCACGAAACAAGAAGCAGTAGACAAATGGCTGCAGGCAGAGTATCAGTACGCCAAACGTCAGAGACTCTGGTTTCGCAAACAGAAAGAAATTCACTGGTTTGACGTTCAACACACTGACTATCACCGCGATGTGGAAGAGCTAGTAAGAGAGTGGTATACTAAGCCTTAGGTTTTCATTATGTAGCGTAAGCGTATGACCTCAAAAATCGAAATTTCTCATCGGACCATCATCTTCACCGTCGCGTTTCTGGCCGGGTTGTGGGTCGTATTGCAAATTCGCGACATTTTGTTTCTCCTTTTTGTGTCATTTCTCTTTATGACGGCACTCAATCCGCTCGTTTCAGGGCTTGAACGGATACGGATTCCGCGGCTGATTGCCATTCTGTTTGTCTATGCCGTGGTATTTGGGTTGTTCGGTGTGTTGTTCGCCGGGACGGTCCCGGCGCTGGTTGCCCAGTCATCGAGATTTACCCGCGAACTGCCGAATTTCATTGCCCGGGTGATGCCTTACTGGAACATTGACGCATCATCAATAAGTGCGCAAATCGCGCCGATCGGGGAAAATTTGGTGAAGGTGACCGTGGGGATATTTTCAAACGTCTTAACGACGCTGACGGTCCTGGCGTTTACGTTCTATTTTCTCGTTGAACGCCGGCACGCGCAGCAACTTCTGACAAACCTCATGGGAGAAACGGTTGCAGGACGAGCTGTGGATATTCTTCGGAAAGTAGAACGACGCTTAGGCGCGTGGGTACGGGGCGAACTGTTTTTGATGTTTTTTATCGGGTTGTGCTCGTACATCGGGCTGACCATTCTTCGGGTAGAATTTGCCCTGCCGTTGGCAATTATTGCCGGAATACTGGAAATTATCCCTGTCATCGGCCCAATCATGTCTGCCATTCCGGCGGTGTTGGTGGCACTGGCAGTATCGCCGTTTCTGGCCCTCACCGTGGTTGCTCTCTATTTTCTCATCCAGCAGATAGAAAATAACATTCTGGTTCCTATCGTGATGCGCAAGGTAACCGGGCTTTCCCCGCTTATTACAATTCTCGCCTTGATGATTGGCGGAAGGTTGGCCGGGGTGACGGGCGCGGTTTTGGCAGTGCCGGTGCTTCTGCTTATTCAGATTGGTGTGGAAGAATTTGTGAACAAGTAAGTGTTTACAGAGCGCTATCTTCTTTTGGACGATACTGCAGGGCTTCTGCGATATGTGCCAGGGTGATATCCCGGCTTTGGGCAAGATCGGCTATCGTCCGGCTTACTTTGATCATGCGGTAGTAACTTCGGGCAGACAGGTGGAGGCTGGCAACAGCTTTGCGAAGAAAGGCAAGCACGTCGGGAGACAGGATACAGAGCTCCTTGACTGTTCTGGTTGACATTTCTGCATTGGAACAGAGTCCTGTTTTGGCAAACCGCCGGAGTTGGATGTCGCGGGACGTTTGAACGCGGCGCTGAACACTTTCGGAGGATTCAGCGTTGGCAATGCCGGGATCGGTGGTGAGTTTTTCTACTTTGACCGCCGGCACCGACACATGCAGGTCGATGCGGTCGATGATGGGGCCGGAGATGCGCTTTTGGTATCGCCTAACCGTGCCGGGCATGCACGTGCAGCGCTTGGTTTCCGATCCAAAGTTACCGCAGGGACAAGGGTTGGCTGCGGCAATCAGGATGAATTTTGCCGGATACGTCACGGATCCGGCTGCACGGGATATGGAAACTATTCCGTCTTCCATCGGTTGCCGGAGGGCTTCGAGTACATGCCGGGGGAACTCCGGAAATTCGTCCAAAAACAGGACGCCGCGGTGAGCCAGAGAAATTTCTCCGGGCATGGGATGGGTGCCGCCGCCGATCAAGCCGATGCGCGACGTGGTGTGGTGCGGGGCGCGGAACGGCCGGTGTTTCATGATGGACTCACCGATGGGCAAGTTTCCCGTGACAGAATAAATTTTGGTGACATCCATGGCTTCACTTTCGGTTAAGTCCGGAAGGATGGAGGGGAGGGTGCGTGCAAGCATGGTTTTTCCGGCACCGGGCGGACCCTGCAAAAAGACGTTGTGTCCTCCGGCTGCGGCAATTTCAAGTGCTCTTTTGACGTGCTCCTGCCCGCGCACATCGGCAAGGTCAAAGTCAAACTGGTCTTCCTTCCCTCGCAGCGATGCAAACGAGATATGCGGTTGCGGGGTAATGACCGCCACGCTGGTCAGATGATGGGTCAGTGATACCAATGAGGCAGTCGGGTACACGCGGATGCCTTTGATCATTGCGGCCTCTTTTGCATCAATCGCCGGCAGGAAGAAGTGCCGGAGCCTACGGACTTTAGTCAGGAGCGCAATAGAGAGGATGCCGTTGGTATGCCGCAGTCCCCCGTCCAGGGACAGTTCGCCGAAGTACATGGCTTCTTCTTTGGGGAGAACGAGTTGTTCCGAGGCAACCAAAATACCCACGGCAATCGGCAGGTCGTAGGCCGGACCGATTTTGGGAAGGTCAGCCGGGGCCAGATTGACGGTAATGCGTTTGGCGGGAAATTCTGCGCCGCTGTTTTTAATCGCGGCCCTCACCCGCTCTTTGCTTTCTTCGATTGCTTTGTCCGGCAGGCCCACGATGGCAAATGAGGGCAGCCCCTGGGATGCGATATCCACTTCTACCGTCACGGGGATGGCCTCGAGCCCCACCACCGAGCCGGACGCAATTTTAGCAAGCATTACTTCTACAATAGTGGAATGGTGGAAAGAAGACAAGGAATGTGATATACTTCCAACTTGCACATTGGAATCCGGACTCTCGCCCTAAAAATTTGCACGAGCACAAGGTGCTCGCTGAAATCTTTCGATTTCTGCAAATTTTCAGGGAGGAAAGTCCAGACAGCAGAATGCAGGGGAGGGAGCGTAAGCTCCCCGCCGCAAGGTCGGGTGTCTTGAGGACGAAAGTCTGAAAGAACAAGGCTTGAATCAACAGGCCGAGAGAGCCACAGAGACGACCACCAGCCTTCAGCCTGACGGCTAAGGAAGGTGTATGAAACGAGGCAATCCCACCCGCTGCAACCGACGAATGTCCCGTTATCACGATGCATTCCGGAGGGACGAAGTCTGCGGGCATCAGAGAAATGAGAGTCTAGAAACAGAATCTGGCTTACGAGATTCCAATGGGCAATGAAAACCCCCGCAAGAGGCGGGGATTTTCTTTGAGCAGAATAGATCGTTTTTTAAAACGTTAGCCGCCGATCTTGTACATCCCGGTGCCGCAAACTGGGCACTTGCCTTTCATTGCCGGCTTACCGTTTTTCATCGTTACTTTCACCGCTTTGGGGTCTTCCCGCTTTGCGCGGCATTTCACACAATACATGGTTGCCATAATTTTTTTCACCTCCTTTCACTTCCAAAACCAAAAGAGCGCCAGTTCTCCGCCAATTGCCAAACTTGCCAACAAGAGAGTTTTGGTAAGGTCGTGTTTGATATAAATCAATTCACTCTCAGCAGCCGCTTTGGAGGCTGGAAGTGAGGTTTGTGTGCGTGTGATGAAGCGGTACGTGTTGACTGGGGCTTGTATGCCGGGTGATGGGTTGGCGGAAGTAGGGGAGGATTCCTGCAGTTGTTGGACACGTTGGAGTTTTTTCCGATAGTCCGCAATGATTTTTTCCCGTTTTGTTTTTTTCGGCATAGCGGGTGAAGCTGATTAGCCTCGTCGAGCCTGAGCGTAGCACGATCGCGGCTAGCTTGTCAACTCTTGGGAATTTACGGATTGACAAAAAGAAGAAGCGGGACGTAAGATAATGAATATCCATGGAGTTCAATCAAGATGTTCTACTTTTGATCGGGTTTGGGGTTTTGCTTGTATGGACCGTATATATAACTGCTCTGTTGGTTCGGATGCGTTCGCATTACAATCGGCTCACGCGGGGAGTTTCCTCTATCGGGCTCACCGGTGTGCTTGAAGAAATACTGGCGAAAGAATTGGCATTGCAAAAACACGCGGTTGCCCTTACAGTAGAAGGAGAGAAGAGAAACGCAGCAGGACAATTGCACATTCAACGGATCGGCATTGTTCGCTTTAATCCGTTCGCAGATACCGGCGGATCGCAAAGTTTTACGCTCGCGGTATTGGACGGACGGGATAACGGGATAGTGATTACGTCGCTGTACGCCCGGACCGGCAACCGATGGTATGTGAAAGAGATACGCGAGGGGGTAGGGAAAGACGTTGCCTTATCCAAGGAAGAGACGGCGGCGATTGCCAAGGCCAAACAAACAAGGAATTAATTATGAGTAAACAACAATTTGTTGCGACTGCGTTGGTAGGAGTCGCGCTCTATCTTATCGCAACTGGGTTATCGTTTGGTCTGTTTCGGTTAATAGGCACAGCTCTGCCATTCGGGGGCATCGTGTCTCCTACCCCTACGGGGCAGCAGGGACATTTCATTGTTGACCCGTCACTTCCCAAAACAGAAAGCTGTCCGTTGAACGGTATGCTCTATACCAAGCCGGAGCGGGAGCGATGGGAAAAGGTGCGACCGCTCGCGGTGATGATAGAAAACCATGCGGAGTCCCGGCCGCAATCCGGTCTTTCCGTTGCCGATGTGGTGTATGAAGCGGTTGCAGAGGGCGGCATCTCTCGGTTTATGGCTGTTTTTTACTGCGGGATTGCGGCCAAGCCGGTGAGCATAGCACCGGTCAGAAGTGCACGGACGTACTTTTTGCCGTGGGTGTTGGAGTACGATGCACTCTATAACCATGTAGGCGGTGCGGGCCGCTGCAATGATCCGACGGTGGATGAGCGGGCCAAGGCGCTTTGCCAGATAGAGCAATACAAAATTAAAGATATGGATCAGTTTGGTATTTCGTTTCCCACGTGCTACCGTAACTACGACCGGCTGGATCATCCGGTGGCTACCGAGCACACTATGGTGTGTGTGACAGACAAACTGTATAAGGTGGCTGCGGAGCGCGGATGGACCAATGTGGATGCCAAAGGTATTGCATGGAACAAGAATTTTGTGAGTTGGAAATTCAAGGATGATCCCAAAGAGGCAGAGCGCGGCGCATCGTTGTCTGCGAGCTTCGTGGCATGGAAGGGCTATGAAAAAGAGTATGGAGTACGCTGGGAGTACGATCGCGCCACTAACCGGTTTCTGCGATATAACGGAGGAGCCGCGCACTTGGATTTGGACACCAAAGCGCAGTTGTGGGCCAAAGCAGTGGTTATCCAGTTTGCCCGCGAGACCGGACCAGTAGACGAACACGCCCATTTGTTGTATAACAATGTCGGTTCGGGAGACGGGTTGTTGCTGCAGGATGGGAAGGTGACGAAAATCACCTGGAAAAAGCTTGATCGTGCAGCACGGACGCAGTTTTTTGATGCCACCGGCAAAGAAGTAATGTTGAATCGGGGTCCGCTGTGGATTGAACTACTGCCAATCGGAACACCCGTATCCTACTAACCAATCATTCTGCCCCCAGAGTATTAAAGGAGGACTTGTATGTTGGAAGATTTGATTATTTCCCGAGTGCGGGTCAAAATTTTGACACTCTTCTTGTCCCACCCTGGAACGATTTTTCATGTGCGCGATATCGTGCGGAAAGTCGGCGAAGAGATCAATGCCGTCCGCAGAGAGCTTTCTCACATGGAGAAAGCCGGCATGGTTACCAAGGAGCCTCGTGCCAACCGGCTATTTTACGCGTTTCGCCGCGATTACCCGTTATATTTTGAACTGTTGGAAATTATCGGAAAAACATCCGGATTGGGAGGGGATATTATTAAAAATCGGCCGAAATTAGGCAAGATGAAATTCGCCATGATTTCCGGCCGGTTCCTGCGGGGGCTGCCCAAACGGGATCACACGGAGGTGGATGCTTTAGTGGTGGGCACGGTCGTGTTGCCGGAGTTGGCGCAGCTTGTAAAAGCAGAAGAAGTGCGCCGGGAACGGGAGCTCAACTATACCGTCATGACCGAGGAGGAGTTTGCCTTTCGCAAGCGCCGGCGCGACCCCTTTGTGCTTTCCGTCCTTTCCGGTTCACGGGTGATGATCGTGGGAGATGAGGAAGAGCTGGTTTCGTAATACTACCCTGCCTATGATGAAGAGTCCGAATCGTGTTTTTATCCTTCTTATTCTGCTGACAGTTCTTCTTGTGGTTGTAGATCTTCCGGAAAACTATCCGTTGAAATTCTCGGTTGGTAAATTTTCTGTTGATCGCGTTATTAATCCGCCAAGACTCTCACTTACCCTGCCGGGGTTCCGGTTTACTCGGGAATTTAAGACTCACTTGGGGTTGGATCTTTCCGGCGGCACACACATGGTGCTTGAAGCAGATATGAAGGAAATTCCGGCTGCTGACCGGCCAGGTGCGCTTGAGTCTGCCCGCCAGGTGATCGAGCGCCGGATCAATTTTTTCGGCGTGTCGGAACCGGTCGTTCAGTCCTCACGCGTCAACGATGCGTACCGTGTGATCGTGGAACTGCCCGGAGTCACGGATGTGGACCGCGCAGAGTCGCTCATCGGCCAGACGGCAAAATTGGAGTTTCGTGAATTTGCCGATGAACAAGCAGCAACCGGCGCGGGTCTCACGTTTCCCACACTTGTCAACACCAAGCCGGTCGGATTGACGGGCAAAGATCTTCGTCGGGCAGAAGTGTCGTTTAACAATCAGACAGGAACTCCCGAGGTCGCGCTTGAGTTTAACCCCGAGGGAGCAAAAATGTTCGGCAACGTGACGAGTCGGCTCGTCGGCCGGTCGCTTGCGATTTTTTTGGATGATTTCCCCATCACATGGCCGCGGGTAAATACGGCCATCACCGACGGCAGGGCAGTGATAACCGGCGGATTTACCGTGGAAGGAGCCAAAACCCTTGCGTTGCAACTGAATGCCGGGGCGTTGCCCGTGCCGGTTCGGGCAGTAGAAAAACGTACCATCGGGGCAACCCTGGGATCAGCGTCGGTAGCCAAAAGCGTGCGCGCGGGGTTGGTGGGACTGTTTATTGTTGCACTCTTTATGATTACGAAGTATGGGAGATTGGGCTTCTTGGCAGATTTGGCGCTTATTCTCTATGGACTGTTGACGTTTGCCATATTTCGACTGATACCCATTACCCTCACGCTTCCCGGCATTGCGGGGTTCCTTTTGTCCATCGGCATGGCGGTGGACAGCAACATTCTCATTTTTGAGCGTTATCGGGAAGAGAAACGGATGGGCAAACCATGGCGCGTGGCCATGGAACTTGGGTTCGGTAAAGCATGGGACAGCATTCGCGACGCAAACGTGACCACGCTCTTGACGTGCTTCATACTGTTTAATCCCGGTAATTGGTCGTTCTTACCAAGCTCCGGGATGGTGCGGGGTTTTGCAATAACGCTTTTTATCGGAGTGCTCGCGAGTTTGTTTACCGGCATTGTGGTAACCCGGACACTGATACGGGTGTTGTATAAAGAGAAATAATATGATCCGGTTTTCAAAATATATCTGGCTCTATTTTTTCATTTCTGCTCTCGTTTTGGTGCCGGGAGTGTTTGCGCTGGTGCGGTGGGGTTTGAAACCCGCAATTGATTTTACCGGAGGGACGCTTCTTGAGTTACAATTTGCCTCCGATATACCGGCATCAGCTATTGAAATTATCGGCAAAAATGAACAGATGCCCATTGCCAGCGTGCAAAAGACTGAAGGAAATACCTTTATCGTGCGCATGAATCCGGAAGGGAGTGAGCAGATTGCCAAGTTTCAATCAAGTCTTGCCCAGGCTACGAAAGAGATGCCGCAGGTTCTGCGCAATGAAACCGTGGGTCCGGTATTGGGCAAAGAACTTCTTGGCAAAACAGTGATCGCTGCACTTGTCGCAATAATAGGCATTCTTCTGTATGTGGCCTGGGCATTTAAGAATTATAAATTCGGGCTGTCCGCGGTACTGGCGTTGGCTCACGATCTGTCTGTAGTGTTAGGAATGTTTGCGCTTTTTGGACACTTCCTGAATATCGAAGTAGATACGTTGTTTGTGACGGCAGTACTCACGACCATGAGTTTTTCCGTGCATGACACGATTGTGGTATTTGACCGAATCCGCGAAATGCTCAAACGGGCAGATCGGTCGGCAGGAGCGGACTTTGATGCCTTGTGCGACCGCGCACTTACCCAAACCATGGGCAGATCACTGGCTAATTCTTTAACCATCATCTTTATGTTGGTGGCCATCGCGCTGTTGGGCGGTACTACTATTCGCTGGTTTGTGGTGGCGCTTCTTATCGGTACGGTGTCCGGCACCTATTCATCGCCGTTTATCGCCACCCCTATCCTTATTCTTTGGGACCGATGGGAGAAGAGAAAGAAGATTTGAGTTCCCTTAATCGCGAAAGAAGTTTTTCCCGTTCATTGGGAAGTGTGCCGGCTTCAACCTCATCAAATAATTGTTTCAAAACTTTTCCCACCATCGGCCCGGGTTTAATAGTATATTCCTTCATTACGTCATGGCCATCGATGGCGAGGTCGGCGACGGTGAACGGTTGTTTTTGCACTTCCTCCAGCCGCTTCTTGAACAGCTCAAGTCTCCAGGAGGTTTCCCGTGCGCCGCCCCCAAGGCGGTCACCGATACGAAGGGCAAGCATGTCCGGCAGATTATCTTTTCCAACCCTTCGGATAAAACGCCTGATGGCCGCGTCGGTTTGCCGTTCATCCACAGAGAACTGGTGCGAGCGGATAAGAGTAAG